>JALRFC010000015.1 GCA_023253875.1 Candidatus Kapaibacterium sp. | reverse complement strand
AACCCATATCTCTTCCGGGATGACCTTGTAAACGCGTATTGTATTTTCTCAATGTTGCTTGTTCTGCTTTTGGATACATCCCTGCATTTGCCAATGCGGCATACATGACAGGAGCCATATGTCCTGCACTCAACACAAAACGATCGCGCCCTTCCCAATCAGGATTATTTCTATCATAACGCATATTTCCATTGAAATACATCGTTGTGAAAATATCAGAAGATCCAAGAGGTCCACCGCTATGACCGGAGCCGGCAAGTACCAACATCTTGATGATGTCTCTTCGGATTTCTTTGGCAATATTCTCCAACTCTGCAGAACTCTGGCGCTTATTGTCAAAGGTCTGTGATCCAAACTCTACTTCTAAAGACATATATCTACCTTTTGTATGAGTATTCAAGAAAATTGTGGTGTATGGGTTGAAAGCCACTCATCGGCTACATGTATGATATGTTCTATCGTGTCAGAAGCAAAAGGTGATTTCAGATTTCCTGATTTCACAATATTCAAAAATGTTTGACTTCCTCCGATTTCACAAATGTGGAGATAATCTTTCATCGCTTCTTCTTTGTTCTCGCGTGATTTTACCCAGAATTGTAATGCGCAAATTTGCGCCAATGCATAATCGATATAATAGAATGGTGTTCTATAAATATGTGATTGGAATTGCCATACTCTACCTTCAGCTGCAACCGGATTGTCTTCATATGTTCGCCATGGAAGATATTTTTTCTCCATCGCTTTCCATTGTTCTAACCTGTCTTTTGGTTGAGCTTCAGGATTATCATAAACCCAATGTTGGAATTCATCCACCGCGCAAGCATAAGGAAGGAATTGAATAGACTTCACCAAATGTGCATACTTGAATTTCTCAGTTTGATCTCCGAAGAAATTCTTCATCCATGGCCATGTGATATATTCCATACTCATGGAATGAATTTCTGCGGCTTCATAGGAAGGCCAACGATATTCAAGTTGTTTATGTTTGCTACTCAAGAAACTTTGTAAAGCATGTCCGGCTTCATGAGTCAATACTTCAACATCATGTGTGGTTCCATTGAAGTTTGAGAAAATAAAAGGGAAACCATATTTCGGGAAACTTGAGCAATAACCACCAACAGATTTATTGGGTCTTGTGACGAGATCTAAAATTTCTTTTTCTCTCATCATGGAAAAAAACGAATCTGTAACCGGAGACAATTCTTTATACATGATGGATGCTTGATCCACAATCCAGTCTGGCTCACCTTGGGGATTTGGATTGCCATCGGCAAACAACAAACCTTCATCGTGGAATTTCATTTCTGATAAACCAAGACGTGCTGTTTGGTCTTTCTTGAATTTGTGAACGAGAGGGACAACAACTCGGGAGATTTGATCACGAAATCCCGCAATCATTTCGGGATTATATTCTGTTCTCCCCAATTCTTTGTATGCCAATTGGGTATAAGTGGAAAAACCAAGTTTTTTTGCGGCATTTGTTCTCGTCTGCACTAAATCATGATACAGTGAATCGAGTTCTTCAGCATGTTGACCCAAGAAATCAAAACGACTTTGCTGCGCTCTTTTTCTGGTTGATCTGTCTGTTGATAATACTTTTGGTTCAAGTGAAGATAGATTATATGTCTCACCATCAAATTCAATCTTGGCTGAAGCAAAAATCTCTGCATAGCGCTGTGTCAAACGAGATTCTTCTATCAATTCATCTTTGATTTCGGGTTTAAATGTTTCTAAACTCATGCGAAGTTTTTCAACAAATAATGTTCCCCATTCTTGTTCTATTTCAGAAAGAAAAGGAGAGTTCACTATTTCTTTGATGAGTGTTGTATTCCACTCATGCATGGTTGGACCATTTGTATCAAAGAAATCTTTTTCAGCTTTTGCCCATTCATCTGCGATATTCTGTGAAAAGCGGATATAAATCAAATTGGATAATGTTGATAAATCAATGCGGATATCATTCCACTCTTCAATCACATCCAATTGTTGTGTTGCTGTGGTAGCAGCAGAGAATGTTGTTTGTAATTCTTGATACTTCTTTTGTAATACATCAAGGTTCGGTCTTTCATACGGTATTTCTGATAATTTCATCTTTGATTCTCTTATCGAATAATAGCTTTGTGTTTTCTCAAATCGCGTGGCAAATTTACTATAACTTTTGCACTTTTCGCCCCAAGGAGCTTGATTTCATCTAATTTTGTGGATTATGTTCGGACATCTAATGAAAAGATTGATTTTTACAGAAACAAAACCGGATTGTGTGATTTTCCTTCAAGGTTCTACTCCTCATCCCGATATTTTGTCTTTTTTCACAGATTCTCCATGTATTGCAACCGATGGGGCAGCAAATGGGTTGATTTCATTAGGAGTCATCCCGGATATCATTATAGGTGATTTAGATTCTTTTGATCCGGCTCATTTACCTAAACATGCCCATTCTTTCATCATTCATATTCCAGATCAGGAGAAGAATGATTTTGAGAAAGCTTTGGATTACTGTAAGAAACAAGAATATCAACATATCTTGATATATGGCATACATGGTGGTGACTTTGAACATTCACTCAATAATGTGAGTGTTTTGTGGAAATATGTAGATAGATTTCAACAAATTACCATCGTAGATTCCCAGCAAAGAATTGCCATACCTGTCTTCTTTGATATGATCTGCGAAGAATTACACCCAAGTGAGGTTATTTCGCTTATTCCTTTTCCTCATGCTCATATATCCACGAAAGGTTTGGAATGGAATCTCGAAAACGAAGTATTGGAATTGAGTAAAAGAGAAGGAGCAAGAAATAGAAGTATCGGTAAGAAGGTATCTATTGAACATTTTGAAGGTAGATTCTTATTCTTTTGTGATGCACGTTTTCCGGCTTTTCCGGTATTCACAAATTATCCCTCTTCATTCTTCTAGAATAATTTTTATCTATTAAAGAAGATATATTATAGAGTGTTGATAAGTGGAAAATCGTGTGAATAGAAAGTAATCCGATCATAACTCTTTGAAAATACTGAAAAGAGAAATCCTGTAGTTTTGTGGAAAGAAATGTGAAGAAAAAACAATGATTCACATAGCTGTGAATATCTTGACATTCACTTTCTTTTCTTTGTTGACAAGAATAAACTGTACAATGGTTTTTCCACAAAAAAACACTTCATGTTAAGAACTTTGTGGAAAGCAATTCAACACTAATCATTTCATTGACTTATGAATATAGCTATCGGTTCAGATCATGCTGGATTTACTCGTAAACAAGAAATTCTCACGTATTTACAAGCCCAAGGACATAAAGTGAAAGATCTTGGTACATATTCCAAAGATTCCATGGATTATCCTGATATAGCCGTAGAAGTGGCCAAACTTGTGGCTTCTAGAGAAGTAGAAAGAGGAATACTTATTTGTGGTAGTGGTATAGGCGTATCTATCGTAGCAAATAAAACAGAGGGTGTTCGTGCCGCAAATTGTCTCAATGAAGAAATGGCCTCTTTATCCAGACAACATAATGATGCAAATGTTCTGACTTTGGGTGAGCGATTGGTGGATACCAAAACCGCTTTATCAATGGTGGATGTATTTTTGACCACTCCATTTGAAGGCGGAAGACATGAACAAAGAGTCAATAAAATTCATGATCTAACAGGTCGTTAAGGTGACACGCTTCCCAAGATCACCTCTTTTTTTGCACCGGTGACGCTCGGTATATTTCCAGGTAAACCACCCAAAGACCTCCAACCAAGATAAGCGAAGCAAAGGGCTTCTTTGATATCTGCATCAAACCCAATTTCTTGAGGAGAGAAAAACTCAGCATTGGGTAATTCTTTATATAAACCCGACAGTATTGTAGCATTATGTGCACCACCACCGGTTATCAATATTCTCGATTCCGGATGTCCAAATAGTCTGATATTTTCTGCTATGGACCATGCTGTGAAATCGGTGATGGTTCTTACAATATCTTCTCCCGGAAAAGTATTGACAAAAGACACTTCTAGAATATCTTGTAAAAGTGTCGCATTAAACAATTCTCTACCGGTTGATTTAGGAGGTTTTTGTGTTATATATTCTAATTCACACAAATTCTTCCACAACCTCTCTAATCTTCTACCTTCTCTGGCAAATACTCCGTTTTCATCATACTGTTTTCCAAAAAAGCGCTTCATTGCAAGGTCAATCAATATATTTCCCGGACCGGTATCAAAAGCCATGATTTGTTGATCTTTATCTTTTGGTATTATCGTGATATTTGCCATCCCACCGATATTGACCGCTATTGTATCTTTTTGAGAAGAATATAAAAACTCAGCATCAAATATTGGAACAAGAGGTGCCCCTTGTCCACCCAAAGCCATATCAGCCGAACGAAAATCTCCAATGGTTTTGATATTGGTTAAAGCCGCCAAAGCGGGTATAGACAATAATTGTAGTGTATGTCCGATATCCTCACCATCTTTTGGTGGAGAATGCCACACGGTTTGACCGTGCACAGAAAGAAGATCACATTGAAGAGGATTCACCCCTTTTTCTTCAAGAAAACGTTGAAGATAAGAGAAGTGTAATGCGGTAATCTCTGAATTAGCATGAGAGACTTCTTCAATGGAAATGGTATCTTGCAATAGTCGAGAGAGAATATCTCTCTCCTCTAATGTATAGGAATACAAAGCTTTTTCAATGATAGAATAATGATGTCTACCATCTTTGATGGAAAACTCCGCAAAACAGATATCGATTCCATCAAGAGAAGTACCGCTCATCATCCCGATAACACGGCGTGGTGATGCTAACCACTGTTGTTGAATGTCATACAGGTTCATGGTCTATGAAAATAGGTTTGATTGGATATGGAAAAATGGGTAAGGAAATTGAACAACAGATTTCCAAAACCGGACATGAAATTACGGCTATTTACTCATCTGAAAGACTCTTTCTTGCAGATTCATCACCGGATTGTGATGTCTTTATAGAGTTTTCCATACCCTCCGCCGTAGAGTCACATATAGAACATGCAATTCAATTGCAAAAACCAATTGTCATTGGAACCACAGGTTGGTATGATTCACTTCCACAGATCAGAACATTGATTGGCGACAATATTGGCTGCGTATATAGTGGAAATTTCTCGCCAGGAATTCATATCATGAAAAAACTTGTCGCTGAATTATCGAAAAATCTATCTTCCATAGGTGGTTATGATATTTCAATGATAGAAAAACACCATAGACATAAAAAAGATAGTCCAAGCGGAACAGCTCATTTACTTGGTTCGGCAGTGATTGAACATTTTGCCGGAAAAGAATATATCACAACTTCACCGGAAGAGATTTTACAAACAACCAAGGCTTTACATATCTCTTCTATGCGTTGTGGTGATATAATTGGTGAACATGAAATTATAGCTGATTCCATTATAGATAGCATTTCTATTTCTCATACTGCAAAAAACAGAACTGGTTTTGCTCAAGGCGCTATTCTTGCCGCTGAATGGATTGAACATAAAAAGGGTCTTCATGAATTTTCGGAGTTCTTCTCATGAAAAAAGGGATAATATTTCTAGCGATATTTCTGTTATTGACAAGAGTGTCTGCTCTACCGGAAGCACCCGATATCATAATTAGACCAGGTGAACCTATAGTATATTTTTCTCCTGATGAGGAGGGTATAGTAATGGATATTACTGTTCTGAATAAAGGAGGAGAGACATTGCTCATTAAAGAGGTAAAATCCTCTTGTTTTTGCGCATCAGCAATTGTGAATAACCCTTCCATTAGACCAATGGGAAAAGGAAAACTCACATTTCAGGTAAGTACATCAAGAATGCAAGAAGATTCTTTGACCAGAGTTGATTTTACTGTCATAAGCAATGCAAAGAATGAACACTTTTCCATACCTCTCTTGCTTATCAATAAAAAATTCATGAAGGAATCAAAAAAGGATCATTAAAATCCAATATCCAATCCAAGTGTGAGAATATTGAATTTGCTGATATTATAATCAAGACAAATTCCCAAACTTCCAAATGTCTTACTAATCCCCATTGTGAATTTTACAGCATTATCATTAAACACTGCATTTGTGAATTGGGGTCTTTGATCTCCGGGATACATGGGGGGTCTTGGATCATCAGAATCCAATGGTAATAATCCTAATTGTCTTTGCAATTCCTTTGGTAGATAAAAAGTAAACTTCGTATCTATATTGATTTGTTCATAAGCAAATCCTGTATAGAAATTAAACCCTTCCCACTCCTTCGACGCTTGTACATTCACACCCATGATAGTCGTATTTGCAGACAATTGTGAATTAGTTGCACCAACAGAGTTTTCTATAGAACTTCCTTGATAGACAAATTGCGCCGCAAGATTAAAGGGTGCATTTTCCCAATATTGATTAATGCTGTGTTTTATACCAATTCCCCAAAAGGAAAATTTACCAACAACAGTATCATATTTTATTGAAGGAATGAATCTCAAGAGTAATTCTGTACCCAAAAAGGAACCAATCTCAATTTGCGGCACACCGGCTACAACAGTATTGACATTCGCACCTTTTGCAAGTGTCAAATAATTTGGAAGGCCGGTAATAGTTGACATAATACTCTGTTTTAATTCAGGAGTCAAAGCATTGTACACAGTGCTCAATAATGGATCTCCACCGGATACTTGGTCTGCCAAATACTGTTTTCCAATCACAAACTTTTCATCTCTATTTCCATAGACGGTTGCTGCAGAATCCGGAAAAGAAAACCCACTTGTTGGATCACTTAAACCTTTTCCAAAGAGATATTTCATGATCACAACCACAAGACCGGTTGTATCATTTATGGTAGTCAAAGAAGGATTGAGTACATTCAAATTCACCAAATCTTTATCATTCACAACTCGTTTAATGAATTGATCTTGTGTGATGACCGGAGCAAAGGGTTTATACGTTTTTTGATCATCTCGTACAAAACCAATCATGGAGCCAACACCAACTCTGAAATACAAACCTGTATCAGGAACTACTGCAGTGCGAAAGAATCTTGAGTTTGCAGTTGCATTCAATGTTTGTGTGAGTGGTTGCATGAATGGATCGGCATTTGGACCAAGCAATTCAACAGAAACTCTTCTTGTGACTTCGATATTGATGTCATTTTGTTGAGGTTGCGCAATAGCCTGGAGGCTCATGAGGCAGAAGAGAAGGATGATCATGTTCATATATCTTCGGATCCCGATGCTAATTCAAAACTTAATTCTATTGCTCCATCAAGAGCTGTTCCCTTGGGATCAATCACGGTGAAATTACCACCTTTTTTAATTCTACTCAGTAATTCTTTTGAGACCATTGTATTATTCTCGAGCAGACCACCAAGGAATGAAACTGTTTTTGATTCACCTTGGATATTTTTTGCAACAGCCTCAATATTTTCATAGAGTCGCTCAGCGGCCTCTTTCACAATATTCAAACACACTTTATCACCTTTTTCAGCTTCTTCCAATACCATTGGTGTAAGATGATGATATTCAAATACTTTATCCATGAAAGCAGAAACTATGGATCGAGGATGTTTCAATTGTATTTGTGGATAGCGATCTGAGAGTGAATCCAACAATGAAGTACTCATCCCACGTCCATCTATTGCTTTTACACATGCAGACAATCCTTTTTTTCCAATCCATGCGCCACTTCCTTCATCATCTATTTCAATTCCCCATCCACCCGATCTGATGAGTTCACCCTTGACATTTTTCCCAAGGGTAATAGTACCTGTTCCAGCAATCAACATGATTCCCGGATTTGTTCCGATTGCACCTCTCAATGCAATTTCAGCATCACTCGTGGCAATCATGTCATGGAGATTGAATCCTGAGTCTTTGGCTATTACTTTCAGAAGATGAGAAAATCGCTTTCGTTCTTCTTCCAGCCAAATACCGGCAACTCCAACTACAACGGCATCAATTTCTGATTTCTCTATTCCGGCATCTTGCGTCAGATCAGATATTAATTGTACCACTCTTTCACATGCTTCGGTGAATCCAACTACACCCACTCTTGTGGATCCAATCACTCTTTGCACATGTTGATCACCAAAAACCAGGCGTCCTCTTGTTTTGGAACCGCCGCCATCGATACCGATTACAGTATAGTCAGATTTCACTTTAAAGCCGGAATGCATGAAACAATTTGATTCCGACAAAACACATCATCGTTTAAGATCTATCACCAAGAGAGAAATATCGGTTGGTGAAACACCGGGTATTCGCGAAGCTTGACCGATTGATTGAGGTTTAATTTTCTTGAGTTTCTCTCTACTTTCAGATGATAATGAGGTTAATCCATCATAATCATATCCAGTAGGAATCACTTTGTGTTCAAGCTCTTTAAACTTCTCAATATCAGCAAGATGTCGAGCGATATATCCTTCATATTTGATGTCTATGTCGGCTTGCCTTAAAATGCTATCAAATGCCGTGCCTTTCCATGAATCTAGGACAGAAGTTTTTTCACGAATCAAAGAAAGTGTGACAGATGGTCTCTTGCACATGGTTGTAATGAGTTCAGATTCTTTAACAGGTGTTTCTTGTACACTTGCATAAATGTCATTGACACTATCTTTTGGAATACGTACTTGTTGTAGCGATTCTTCCAGCTCTTTGCGTAATTGAATAGATTTCACGACTTTTCTTTCAGAGCCACCATGAAGACCATAGTGTGCCGTCTTTTCATAGAGTCGTTCAAAAGCATTGTCTTGCCGTAATAATAATCGATATTCAGCTAGAGAGGTAAATATGCGATATGGTTCATCAGAGCTTTTATTGACCAGATCATCTATCATTACACCGATATAGGCATCAGATCTTTCTAATATTAATTCAGGTATTCCTTTTACTTTTGCAGCAGCATTGATGCCGGCAATCAATCCTTGTGATGCCGCTTCTTCATACCCCGAAGTACCATTTATTTGACCAGCAGTATAAAGTCTGTTAAGTCTTTTACTTTCAAGGGTATACATCAATTGATAAGGGTAGAAAAAGTCATATTCCACAGCATAACCATACTTCTCAATACGTACGTGTTCCAATCCTGGTATTGTGCGTAATGCTTGCTCTTGTATCTCTTTTGGCAATGAGGTTGAGAAACCATTTACATAGACTGAATTACCAAATAAAGACTCTGGTTCAAGGATGATTTGATGAGAGTCCCGTTCTTGGAAGCGATAGATTTTGTCTTCAATTGATGGACAATATCGTGGTCCTCTTCCTGTGATCAACCCTGTAAACATAGGAGAATCAATAAAACCTTGTTCTAATATTGCATGTGTCTGTTTGGAAGTATTGGTACCATAACAAACCATTGTATTCTTGACATGTGTTGTTCTATGAGAAAAAGGTGTAGGAGATTCATCACCGGATTCAATTCGAACTTTAGCATAATCAATACTGTCTGCATAGATCCTTGGTGGTGTTCCTGTTTTTAGTCTCCCAATTTCAAAACCATATTCCAATAATGAGTCTGAAAGACCTCTTGCCGCTTTTTCATTGATTCTTCCACCTACAGTTTGTTCTTTTCCGGTATACATAATTCCATTAAGAAATGTACCACCACAAAGAATGAGTGCTTTACAACGTATTTCTTCCCCATTATAGATCACCCCATATACTTCTCTCCCTGAAATCAGTAATTTCTCGACAGTTCCTTCCAATATCTCAAGGTTTCCTATGTTTTGTAGAGACTGCTGCGCATACATAGGGTAGAGAAATTTATCATTTTGAGATCGAGGAGACCAAATCGCCGGCCCTTTAGAAGTATTTAACATTTTGAATTGTAATCCACTTCGATCTGCAATCAATGGCATTATTCCGCCAATAGCATCGATTTCCTTTACTAAATGTCCTTTTGCAGAGCCACCTATTGAGGGATTACATGACAATACACCGATTGTGGATGTGGACATGGTAATTAATGCAGTAGAACAAAGCATTCTTGCTGATGCCCTCGCTGCTTCAATTCCGGCATGACCTCCACCAATTACGATTATATCATATTGTTTCATACATTTCACGTGAAACAGTGTTTGGATTAAAGTTTGCAATTTTCTTCATAGATTTTAGAAATACAGAGGAGTTTCACGTGAAACTATACTGGTAAAAAACACATAAGTATTTGATTTATATTGATTTACATGAAATCTGATAACACTTTTACAAAAACCTTCACAAATCCTCTGTATTGCACAAAAATACAGTATCCTGAACACTGTTTCGGTTTTTATTATAATACTTGATAGAGAGGCTGTATAAGCGCAAAAGAAGTATGTGAATAATTTACAATGGAAAACATGCAGAATGTCAAAGGCAACTTGTAATTTGTAGATGGGTTTATTGCAGAAATGAATAGATGGGTGAATTATGGGAATGAAATCTAGATGGTCAAATTGTTTATTATTGACATTAGTGCTTATTTCTTTTGGATTGATTTCTTTTAGTGGTTGCAGAAAGGAGAAGAATGTTATCGACATTTCCGGTGGATGCACATTTTCCGGAGTCAAATCTGAAGGTGACATTGATATAGGAGAACCTAGTCAAGATGTAGAAGAGGTAATTACATCGATATTACAGATCATAGGAATTCCCAAAGGTTTTTCTGTACAAACGGGTGATGTTCAGGGCATTATAGCAGTACAGCATGATGATAGGCGATATATCATTTATGATGAGGCATATCTTAATGAAATCCGAAGAGGAAGTAATGGATATTGGGTAGAGCGTGGAATATTTGCACATATGATAGCGCATCACATATCCAATCATGGATTAACAGTTGAACCCGGAAGATCATTGACTGAGCTAGAGGCGGACAAATTTGTAGGAATGACTCTACAAAAAATGGGAGCTTCTTCTACTGAAGTAATCGAAGCATTAAACATGGTGCGAAATATATTGGCAGAAGATTATTATCCTGAAATTATCTCTAGAATATCTGCAACAGAAAGTGGATGGAATCAGTCCGGTGGTACAATGAATTCTGTCAACAGATTTTCACCAAGACCATATGATGGTGGTGGAGTACCGACAACAAGTTCCACTGTGAGTAGAGGAGAAATTGCAGGTTTTTTGACGCGATGGTCAGAGGCACAGAGTTATTATAATTTCAGTGATTATGCGGATTGTTATTCTTTTGGTTTTCAGGGAATGAAAATGAATAAGAAAGGAAGGCGTGTATATTTTGATTATTATGGTTGGTTGAATGATAGACAAGAAATGTATGCTCGTGCTAGTAATCTCAGTGTGAGGGCATCTAAAATTCGGGTGATATCAAGAGATGATTGGGGTACGACAATCCAATTCATCCAAGATTATTATACCGATTCATATCAAGACAGAGGTGAAAAGCTTATGAAATTGCATAAGGATTCCGAGGGATTGATTCGCATTGTATATGAAGAAATGTTGAGTAGTTATTAAGGAAGAACAATGTCAGACATGTCATTTATCAGAAAAGAATTGAATGCAATGTATGAAGTGAGGAATCGCTTCATGGAATTGGAGCAACTAATACAACAAAGTACAATATATCCAACGGAACATATCCAAGAACTCAACAAAGCGGTGAATGAATTATCAAATACAATTATTCCATTGATTGAAACAAAATTATATGAGGAGTTTGAATTACGGAAGCAATTATTACATGCAGAATTGAATGCAATCAGCGAAACCATCACAAGAGAAATACACAAAAACGAAACATTGCTGGAAACAATACAGACATTTCTTGATAAAACATTCGATAATGGTGATGAAGATGATTCACGGAACATAGATCCATCCAATCCTCCAAAACCAAGAGTGGATCCACCTTCCAAAGGTTTTTTCTTTGGGGGAATGAAATGAAGTTTTTGATATACACTCTTCTATGTATAGGATTACATTCCATAGTCATGGCACAAAGTGAATTTTATATACATGGAACATATGATGACATAGATTGGGAAACATTGGAATTTATCGGTCCACACGCTTCTGCAATTGAGAAGATATATTACAATTATCCGGAATCAAGAACAGGGAAAATCTTGCTTAGAAAAGAATCTTCATATCGATCAAAAGGGTTGTTTTATTATACGGTAAAGTTTCCAAATATTTCTACGATACACTATATCGTTTTGAATCCATCCAAAAAGATGGTGTCGATGCGGGATGAATCCGGTAAATACTATAAAGAATTCTATATACGTGGATTGGATATTGAAACCAATGAATTACAAGAACATCCACAACAATCACTCATACGACAAGTGCAATCATTCATTCAAGTAAGTAAGCGATATATTTCGAATACAGAATGCAATAAAACTCTTGAACATGGTGGTTCTTTGGATGAAGGGGATGAAATACAGTTTTCCATCTATGAAAAGAATATGAAATTCATTTTTGGTGATCTGAATGGTGACAATATTTTGGATGCCATAATGAATGCCAATATCACACAATGTGATGGAGGAAATGGATGTTGTTTATGTGCTGAATATGTGGTGGCACTTTCACTATCAAATGGGAAGCACACTATCGCATACTTTGAATTTCCTGAAAGAAGTGTGGTAACGGTTCAAACTCCATTAAGAATTGAAAAAAACGGAAGCATCTTCACAAAGGAATTCTACAAAATCAATGATGATGAATGTAGATGTTGCACAAGTGGTGAACGATACAAGAATTATCGATTTACCGGTTTGGTATTGAGTAAAGAATAAGTAATTAATTCACTTTGTAGATAATATGTATTCGGAGTTGTATAATGAATAAACTTATGCTTTCTATTTGTATAGCAATGCTTGGATTTCTTTTAATTGATGTGAATACAATCAATGGAAATTCGGGAACCAAGAAAATGAGGGGTGCATTTCCTCAAACTATTGAAATTGAATATTCAGATCCTCATTGTGATTGCTTATTTGAAGACCATTTATATCTCATGGATGTTGAAACAGGAGAGACGGTATATTTTTTGGATGACAAAAATTATATCAATGTGTACTATACACTTGAATCTGAAGTTCCACAAAGTGAAGAAGATGGATATGGAAGTGCAACATATAGACTTAAAGATGAATATGTTGACAGAGCTTATGGAATAACCTACAAAAAGGATTTATGTCCGGGATACAAAAGTTGTAAACAAGGTAAAATTTATAAGAATATCATAATTTCTATAAAATAATTTCTCCCAATTTGTAATATTTCGGTTTGTATTTCAATCTGCATATTGCTTCAATGATTTCTTGAATCGAACAAATGCATTTTGATATTTTTGATATGCTATTTGTGATTTGTATTTGATACCTAAGACCCATCGTACATTTGAATTTGGGATGATGGTTTCTCGATAGGAACGTTTATAGGAGCCGTCTTTGGCGGCAATGGTAAATAATATCTCTGTCTTGTCGCGGAGATTACGAAGCTCTTTATCAAACAGGTATTCAGATTCAGGTTTCAGTTCAATGTCATATGCTTGGCCATCCCATTGAGGTGAAAACACATAGAATTCAACTAATCCATCAGGTGATGTGAAGCGTGCACTATCAAATCCATCTGCTGAAGTGGAAGACGGCATTGAGGGATGAACAATGAAATCACTTGGGTAATGGATAGTGAACCATGCTCCTACATAAGAACGAATATTCGTATTGGTATATGGAATTGATTCCGGTTTCCTCTGTGGAGCGACTACTCTATTCGTCTGCTTCCCGGGTTGATCGCGAACTTCTTTGCAAGATATCAATGCCATGCATAGAAGTGATACTCCCTGAAGTATTAAATGATATGAAATTCTCATTGTAGTCTCCCAAATTTCAATAAAGCTGTTATGTGCACCTCATTGCAAAATACAGTAAATGTGCATTTGTGAACTGTAATTTTCTCATTCTAATGGTATAGTATCATCATGGAAATCAAAATCATTCTCTTTATAGTCGCCATGATCTTCATCATCATGATTCTGTATAAAAAAAGTAATCCTGAACAGAAGCAAACAATGACAAGAGAGGTTAGGCCGGGTAATGTACATAATAGAGAAATAAAACAGGAGCAACAAACAACCATTGCTCCTGCAAAAATTAATGAAGATTATTCTTTCCAAGAAAGTCCAAAGAGAGATACGATTTCTATTCCGCATAGACAATATATGTATCAAACTCCACCATCAAGTGGATTTGCAAATGGTCTTTTCAGCTTCTTCAAATTTGTATTATTGATTGCCGCAATCTTTGCAGCATTTGGTGGGGGTTTTTACTTTGGAGTAGACTTTGAAAATAATCGATTGGCAAAAGAAACCGAGGAAAGAATCAATAGAATGGAAAGTGAAAAACAAAGGGCATTGAATGAAATGGACGCGAAATACAATACTTCCATTGAACAATACAAAGAACAGGTCAGAAAGACTCAACAACTTCTTCAAGAAATGCAATTCAGATATAATTATGGCTATGATGGTGGTGATGGTTATTGAGTAGATTCGCAGGAAGTCTTTGATATGATGTGTATGATGGAATTTATTGCTAATTTTTCCCATCAACTCATCTATTATATGGTTTTTGCATGAAAAAACTCTTACTACTGCTATTCATCCTCAATTGTATTCCCGCTTTCACCCAAAATGTTCCTAAAAACTTCCTCATAGAAGATCATACCGGTGCTTGGTGTGGTTGGTGCGTGATAGGCAATCAAGCATTGAAGGATCTCCATTCAGAATTTGGTAATCGCATCATTCCCATTGCCGTACATAATCGTGATGGTATGTCCCTACCGCTTCAGACTGATTTGGCAAAAGTGCATGGAATTTCAGGGTATCCCAGTGGTGTGATCAATCGCAAAGAATTAACTGTGGAAGGCAATACCGGTTATGCCGTTCACCCATCTTCTTGGAATAAGGTGATTGATACCAATACGATGAAACAAACCTATCCCGTGAAAGTGCAGATCGCTTCATGGAAGGTTGACACAAGTGCAAGAACAGTTTCTATCACGGTTTCAGCGGAATTTTTTGAAGATTTTTCAGGACCGCTCGCATTCAATTGTGCGATTATGGAAGATAGCGTCACAGGATCAGGAAAGCAATTCGATCAAGTAAATTATTTGAATAATCGCGCCGGCTTTGAAGGACATCCCTATTTCTATGAAGAAGGAACAATCACCAATTATGTGCATGAAAATGTATTACGATATTATGGTGGACATATCGCAGGGATTCGTGGATCAATCGCTGATGGTGCATTTTATGGTGATACAAAGCAACACACATTTGTCATTCCCTTCGATTCAATGAATATTCAACATCCTCAGCATCTTTGGGTCGCGGGATGGGTACAAAAAGGTGAAGCTGGCTATGAGATTTTGAATGCTGCAAGTGCGGGCAAAGCTCCGACTGCACGATCTTTGGCTGTTGCTGCTGGGATTTCGGTGACTACACCACCGGCACAAATTGAATCCGGAGCAACACATAATCATACAATCAAGGTCAATAATACCAGAGAATTTCCAATCACTGTTAGAGTATATGCCGATCAAGAAAGTATCATTTCAGATGGATGGTCATTTTCCATCAATCCTTCAGAGATTACTATTCCCGCAAAGTCCTCCCGAAATGTCACATTGGAAACTATTGGCGGAAAAGGAATAGGAGCTGCGAATTATATTATCAGAGCACAAGTTGTTCCGAAAGACTCCATTCGTGGACTCTCCACAAAGACACAAACAACTGTCATTTCCCGTGAACAAGATATTGTGTTGATGCATTTTGAAGGAACTGCAAAGGAGGCCACTTTGCAGAATTGGTCTGACTTGCAGACGAGTCCGCTCTATGCAAATAAGGTGTCAATCATTTCCATCAATGATAGTAATGTCAATGCATTTGATTTTACATCAGCTCGTGCTTTCATTGTTCCTGAATCATATTCCAGTAGAACAACATTACTCTTTAATACAAAAAAAGTGCTTCCATTTATTGATGCACAATTCAAAGCAGGTAAACCATTCTTGATGTGGTCACCAATGAATTTGTGGATTGTGGCAGACAATTATCCCGCAACTATCATGTCGGAAAAAATAAAAGATGTATGGCATAATACATTTGGCATTGATGGCGAGGTCTATCCATGGGCTCCAATGCTGTGGGATATGAATGAAGGTAAGGCAGTTGAATTTTCACTGAAAGGTCATGCATCTGATATGCATACTGCAGGCACTTCTCTATCAGTAAACAATCCACTGAATCCACATACTTCAATTTGGGTTGACTGCATCCGAATTCTCGATTATGAAAAAGCCAAAGCGGTTCTCTTTTTTGAGAATGAGAAATTGCAAGACCCAATGAATATCGCTGCGGTGAAAATCAAGAGCGATAAAGGTGTACCTGCTATTTATCAAGGATTTCCAATGGAAGCTGCGGGAGCAGGAAATGAAGGCATACAAATGCGCAGAGTTTTGCTTCACAATTACATGGACTATCTCCTAAACAAAACCGATATCAATGAAAATGCACTGCAACCACTCGGACTTTCCATTTCACCAAATCCAGTGAGCAATCAAGTGCAGATCACCATACCACATGAAACATCTTCTGCATTATGGAAGCTCTATGCTAAAGATGGCGGATTGATGAAGGAAGGTATATCAACACAATCCACATTCACAGTGGACTGTAGCGGATTTCCTTCCGGATCATATCATGGTGTGATTGAACATGGAACAAGAAAATCTTTCATCTCATTCATAGTAAAGCATTAAAACATCATGAGAAATCGCATACTCTACACCTGCCTATTTCTATTGTGTGGTATTTCAACATTCGCACAAACCGTGAATCTTATGTTTTATGTCTCAGCGAGACCCGGTGAACATGGAATGTGGGTTTCTAGGCAATTACAGAATGGCTCATGGATACGAGGTGAAAAAGTTTTGATTGATGGAGTCTTTGATGGAAATGGTGTGGATCCCGATATATTCAAACAACA
>JALRFC010000159.1 GCA_023253875.1 Candidatus Kapaibacterium sp. | reverse complement strand
AATTTCCAAGAAATCATCAAATATGAACAAGAAGTTCTTTCTGCATGGAAGCAAGATGGTATTGTTGAGCATCTTTTTTTGCGACCAACAAGAAATGGCGCAGTCATAATTTTTACGGGAATAGAAGAAGCAAAAGCGAGAACATATATTGAATCACTTCCTCTCTTTCCATTTGTTCAATCTGTAGAATATTTCCCTCTGATAAAACAATTCTAGCGTCATTACAAGTCCCATTATACGTATTAATACCACGACTTAATATCTCAATCTTATCCTGATTGATGGCCACTTTTATATAAGTGGCCTTTTTTATTCCTGTAGAAAAAGCATAAGTTTTTCGTATGTTGATATCCATCAATACACTATGGAAACAACTATGTGCTTTTCTGCTCCTGCAAGTTTCAGTGCATGCGGCATCATCGGTTTGATTGGAGGCCGTACAATCGCGAAGTCCAATTCGGGTGATACATATCTAGCCATTATACCGCTTTTATTTGCCGTTCAACAGTGTATTGAGGGCATTATTTGGCTTGGTTTTTCTTATCCTCAGTTTGAAGCATATCGTCAAGTTGCCACTTCATTGTTTCTTATTTTCGCATGGGCGATTTGGCCCGCATTCATTCCTATTGCCATTGCATCGATTGAACAAGACCAGAAAAGAATCACGATTCTCAAATCACTGAGAATTCCGGGTATCATTGCAGGAATTGCCGCTCTATTGCCTATCATCATCAGTGGCCCCACACCACATATCATTGATTTTCACATAGATTATACATTGCAAAAAGAAATTCCACATCAATATGTACTGCAAGCATATAATGCCATATACTTGCTATGTACAATTGTCCCGATGTTCATTTCATCTCGTAAAGGTATGACAGGATATGGCTTGGCAAATCTTGCCGGACTCATCATTGCGGGTATTTTTTATGAAAGTTCGGTACCAAGCACATGGTGCTTTTTCTCAGCAATCTTTAGCATCATGATCTATCGAATCATAGCACAAGGTCCACAAAATCCCAAACAAGCATGAAACTATCACTATTCATACTCTTCATCTTTCTGTTTTCAATTTCTTGTACAGACAGATCCATTGATACACCCACTGATACCGGTAAAAAAAATATATGGGAAGGTCTTCCACCACTTGATGACATCATCATGTATGAAGTCAATCTTCGTGCTTTTAGTCAGGAAGGTACAATACAGGGTGTGATTGCAAGACTTGATTCCATAAAAGCACTCGGTGTGAATGTCATTTGGCTCATGCCAATTCATCCGGTTGGCGTGCTTAAAGGAATTAATTCCCCGTATTGCATCAAAGATTATACAGCCATTGGTACAGAATATGGAACTCTCTCCGATTGTAAGAGACTCGTTGATTCAGCACATGCCAAAGGCATTGGTGTGATTATGGATTGGGTTGCGAATCATACGGCATGGGATCACCCTTGGACCAAATTACCCGGTTTTTACACTGTGAATCAATCCGGTGCAATTGTGCATCCACCGGGAACAACTTGGACCGATGTTGCAGACCTTAATTTTGATAATCGCATCATGCGTGATTCAATGATTGCAGCAATGAAATGGTGGATTAAAGAATGTGATATAGATGGCTTCAGATGTGATTATGCTGATGGCGTTCCTGCTGATTTTTGGAGAGATGCAATCATCAAACTCGATTCAGTGAAAGCATCATTACTTTTCCTCGCAGAAGGTACGAGAGGAGATCATTTTTCATCCGGCTTTGATCTCATCTTTTCTTGGAATTATTATTCCACACTCAAAAGTGTATTCTCTGGTACAACAGCAATGAATCTCACATCAACTCATGTTTCCGAGTATAATAGTGTTCCGAAAGGAAAACACAGATTGCGCTTCACAACGAATCATGATGAATCCGCATGGGACAATTCGCCTGTGCAGATATTCAAAGGAATACAAGGTGCATTGTCAGCATCCGCGATCACGATCTTTCTTGAAGGCATTCCATTATTGTATTCAGGACAAGAAGTTGGAAGAGCAAGCAAGACACCATTCTTTTCGAAGTCACCAATCAATTGGAATGAAAATCCATTGATGCTCAAGGCTTATACAGATATGATGAATATCTATACGAAAAATGAAGTTGCAAGAAGAGGAGAAAACACATTGTTCTCATATCGTGATGCGGTATGTTTCAAGAAGGTATATCAAGGAAAGGAAATGCTCATCA
Source organism: Candidatus Kapaibacterium sp. (assembly GCA_023253875.1). GTDB lineage: Bacteria > Bacteroidota > Ignavibacteria > Kapaibacteriales > UBA961 > UBA961. The sequence continues at coordinate 2,685 of JALRFC010000159.1, read as the reverse complement.
TGGCAAATGTTCGTAATCAGCAAACACAACTGTCATTGCCAATTGCACTTCAGAATACTTATTGGAAAGATGCTTTGTCGAATGTGAATGACACACTCAATACTTCTGTCACTCTCAATCCCTATCAATATCGCATCCTCATGCATTAATCGAATGCTGGTATTCTCTGTATCGGTATTTCTTTGACGGTATATACATCTGGATCTAGTCCATTCACGAATGTTGACTTCATGATTGCCGAGATCCATCTCCCTGAGCCATTGCGAATGGAGTATCCTGCATATTGCTGTTTGAATTTCTCTTCTTCATGAATATCATGAAAGACTCTTGCAGTAAATGTATGTATGTTCAATACTGATTCTTCCTTATCGGAAAATCCTCCTCCCATCCACACAATATCGGGTGCTAATTCATAGAATATGGCAGGAACAAATGATGCATGATTCTTCATCAGTCCTTCCTTTTTCACCGGTTCTGCATGCGCCATTCGTACATTATTCAAACCAAGTAAATCCAGCGTCATTCCTTTATATGCATAAGCTGTTCCACCGGCGGTCAGTACGCCTTGACTCGGTAATACTCCATTCGAGAAAAATGCATTCAATTGTTCCGATTGATTTTTTCCTTCAATTGCAATCTTCCATTCATGTGATAATGGAGTATGTGAAACTGCATAGACAATCCAGCGAGAAGAAAGCATTGCAATCAAGAGAGAGCCGAACGTGAAGAGAATTGTTTTTGAGATATGATTTCTCAATGAAAGAATAGCGCCGACTATAATCAATGGCATGGTTGGTTGATAAAATCTCGATAATTGAAAGTGGTCACCGCCCGTAAGTAATGGTATGAGAATAGTGATACACACAATACTTAAGAATACTATCTGTACATGAGTGTTTTGTTTGTACGATGTGCTTTGAATCTTTTTAATGATATCAATAAGAATGAATCCGATAATTGGAATCAGCATCGGAATTTGAAGAACTGTTTTTGCTGTATACTTCATGCCATCAAAGAGATTCGACATGAAATGAGATGATACTTTCGCATAATAGGTATTTGGTAGTGGATACCCGAAATATGACATGCGCCACAGGATTAAACAGGATAATGTGATGAAGAGAATGAAAAGTGGAATGAACTGAGCAATACGATATTCTCTCATTTCTTTGTGCATTGAAAATGCATATATGCCCGACAATACCATACCCCAGAGCATTGCTTCGGGTCTGCAGAGGACGAGTAAACCAAGAAGCACAGACATATATCCAACATTTCTTTTTTCAATAATGCCAAGTGCAATCAAGCCAAGGAGTGTGGTCCACAAACCGGTTTCAAGTAAAGAAAGAATAGTCCACTCAATGAATCCCGGAGTGAAGAATAGCATTCCGAGAAAGAGAATGGATTTCCATGAAATGAATTTCTCTGTATCGATATATCCCCATAACCGCGAAAGTAAGAATGCAATCAATAAAACATTGATAGATAGTAGCGTATATTCCAAAGGTAGATGTACTAGTGCAATCAATGCGCCGATGAGTGTCCAAAGGAGTGAAGTGAAGCCTTCCACATATTCTCCCCCGACATTATACACAAAGCCATGTCCATCGGCGAGATGTTGCATATACACAAAATAGATCTGCGCATCATCCACTCCAATCAAAGACCTCCCATTGGCATTCCATGCAATGATGGTGCCGACAATAATGATTGCGAGTGAAACAATGAATCTTTTCATGCCTTGTGGCATTATCAACTCAGTTTTTTTTATCAAGAGAATATGCTCCCGGACCGGTAAGCATGATCATAAAGAAGGAAAGAAAATAAAAGAGTGCCAAGTCTTTTTCACCGAGTGGATCAGCGCCATGAACGATGAAAGCTGCTACACCCATTGTAAATGCGGCAGGTAGTGCAGCATAACGAGTTTTAAATCCAACTATAATCAGAAGTGGCGCAATCAATTCACCGATGACAGCAAGAGCGAGTGAAATTTCGGGTCCAAAGCCCATGAAATCAAAAAACTTGATTTCTCCGCCTGCGGTCAATTTCATGAGTTTTGCCCAACCATGAGTGATCATCAATAGAGACACACAAATACGAAATATCGGTAGACCGAGATGCGAATAGCGAGATAGAATTGAATCCATATTATTTCCTGTAAGAGTTAAAACCAAGGATTATTCGTAAAAATAGCAATCTGTACTTGATTCTGCGTAGTCTGAGAAGTCATTTGTGACATATAGCCCAATTCAGTACGAATATATGGCGACCATTGATAGCCAATTGCACCATAGATTCGATCTCTGTCAAAAGCAGTACCCGCCATATTCACAAAAATCTCATTGAATCCCGATGCATAGATGGCACCGGTATTCATCGTATGCATATTCAAGGGATAGGTGGCGCCAAGAAAATAGCGAAAGCGGAGTGTCATTTCTTTCTCTTCCACAAAGCGTTCTTCGAGTCTCACTCTATGCTGAATTCCAAGCGAGGAAATTGCCTGTCTATGAATTCCTTGCTGAAACAAGCGATGTTCATGATATGAAGATTCTGTTGGATCGGCAACAATAAATGCATAACCAAGCAATACCTGAGATTGATTGCTCACAGAATAATTTAACCCCGTGCGCACGATCAACTGAGTAAAGTCTCCAAAAATTCTTCGATCTCGATACTGTATCTCAT
>JALRFC010000158.1 GCA_023253875.1 Candidatus Kapaibacterium sp. | reverse complement strand
AAAGAGTACACCGATGACCATGCCATTGAAATAGACTGGTACGCCGATGAATGACATCGTCTTGGCATTTGCGGTATAATAATTCAATAAGTCAAGTTCAGATGAAGGATGAATGTCGGTGAGAATTTCCGGTTTGCCTGACATCGCGATTTGTGTAATGACATCATTACCAAATGGTAATTTTCTCTGTGCTGTGAATTCACCTTTGGTTTCAGTGATGTACGATTCGATGACAAGTTGCTGTTTTTCCTGATTGATCCATGCATAGCCCGCAGTTCTCGCATCTATGACAGAGCGAATCGCCATCAACACTCTGGATAGCAAATGATCGAATTCCTTGCGTGGCTCAGTTGGTATGACAATATCCTCTTCCATGAAATCTTGAAGAGAAATGTCCAATACAGCTCGACGATGACTTGTTTCATATTCCACATGCTCTTCTTCTAGATCTTGAGTTAATGCTTGATCTTGAATGAGATGTTGATTGGAAGATTCTACATCTTGCTCTTGCTCCGCTCCTGCTCCATATGACTCTTGCTCTTGAGGAATCACAGTCATTCCCGCAGGAATTTCCGGTTCTTTGCGCATGATTCGTACACCTTCAGTGAAATCATCCGATTGAATGACTTGTTCCTCGATTTCGGTTTCTGTAGGAATAATCGGTGGAGCTTTTACGGTGGACTTCATCGTGATTGGTTCTTCTTCGACGCTTTCCGAGATTTCGGGTTGTTTGTCAAAGAGTCTGGATTGTACCGCAGGCAATGGCTTCTTACGCTTCTTCTCCATTTCTGCAGCGCGCGTATCATCGAATGTTCCTTCAAACCCATCGAATACCATGCGCTTACCGCCTTGCCCGGGAATGACAGTCACCCGAAATTCAGGCGGAATAGTGGAGCTCACTCTATGAGAGTCGAAAGAATCACTGAGCTTCTGAGAAACAATCATATAATGTCCAACTCCCCCAAGAATGGCCACACAAGCGCCAATCAGACGAATTGGAACCTCATTACTCAAAAATATAGAGATGAGTAAACCGATGATAACTGCTGCCAATGAAAAAATCTCTACCGTACTACCTGGTACAAGAATTTTCTTGAGCGAAAAGGTACGCTTATACATAATGTTGTATCGTTATGCTGTAACGACTGGAGTGGGATATTGCTGCACCGCAAAACTAATCAAAATGCCTCATAAACACTGAAAAAAAATGGCACTTGGAAAGATTCCGCATAAATTTCAGAAATTGCTTTTCATATTCTTGACAATGGGTAATCTTTATTGATTGATTCATGCATCAATCATACTCTTCAATTGGTCTCAAAAAGATGAATTCATATACGCTCGGCATAACTGGTTCTTGGTGGATTTTTGCTTTATGTGCATTGATTGGACTTGGCCTTTCTTGGTGGTCATATTCGATCACGAATCCACCTTTGGGTAGATTCAGACGCATTGTCTTGGGCTTTTTACGCGCATTGGCTTTGTCGCTACTCCTTTTCGCATTGTTTGAACCTGTTCTTTCCATGATTCGTGCTTCGCTTTCGGATCCTCGATTGGCAATCGTGATTGACAAGTCATTGTCCATGGCAATCAAAGATGGAAGTATTGATCGTTCAAAAGCCATGAAACAAGCTTTGGCATCCGCAAATCTGGAGCGTTTGGATGAGGATGATATTGAAATCGTAACTTTTGGTGAGGATGTCAAAGGGAATATTGCTTCACTCAGGCAAGCAGATTCAATTCCATCAAAGAGTCTATACACGAATATCTCAAAAGCCTTCAAGTTCCTCAATGAGGCCGATGAATCGGATGCAGTACAAGCCGCGATACTATTCACGGATGGCTCAGTGAATGCTGGTGCAAATCCAATCTATGAGGCAGAATATTTTGGCAAACCCATTTTTACAGTAGGAATTGGTGATTCATTGGATCCCAAAGATGCATCCATTCAATCCATCTTGGTAAATGAAATTGTCTATTCCGGCATGAATGTACCAATTGCCATTACCATACGTGCCACAGGTTTTCCAAATGCATCACAGGCAACAGTTACGGTGTTTGATAATGGTGCTCAAATAGGAAAGGAGCTAATCTCGCTCAAACCAGGAATCTCTACATATTCTGTATCGGTCAATACAATACCTACGCAACCGGGAATCCATAAAATCACGGCAAGAGTTGCCACATCGGGAAATGAACTCACACAGAAAAACAATGAATTGTCGGAATTCATGAAAGTGCTCAAGCAAAAGCGAAGCATTAGTGTTTTTGCCGGCTCTCCCTCTCCTGATGTTACATTTATCAAGTCGGTCTTGGAGCGCATTCCTGAATCCACGATCAAGATGCATATTCATAAGCAGGGAAGCGAGTTTTATCCTCCAATTCCAACTGCGCAAACTCTTGCAGAAGCAGAATCTATTATTCTCATTGGATTTCCGATTGCTTCCACACCGACTTCACTCATGCAAATGATCAAAAAAGAAGTGGAACAAGGTAAGCCGATCATGTTCATAGCTTCTCAGACAGTGGATTATCAGAAACTTAGAATGATTGAGCAATTTCTTCCATTCTCCGTGACATCTTCATCACAGCAGGAATACATGGCATTTCCTGATATTCAAGAAAGCGGATTATCGAGTCCAATCATGCGCATCAATGGAGATGAAAAAGACAAAGAATTATGGAATGCACTTCCGCCGATTTATAAGACTGAAACATTCATTGATATGAAACCGGAATCTGAGATTCTTGCTTCGATTCGCATAGGGACTTCTCCTGTTCCTGAGCCGCTTATCATGACGCGCACTTTTGCGGGAAATCGTTCTTTGGCTGTGCTTGGTTATGGAATCTATCGCTGGAAATTACTCGGTATGGCGCCTGATATCGCTCGAGGAGAGAAGAATACTCCAGATATTTTGTCTTCATTCATTGATCAAAGCGTACAATGGATTGGCGCTTCGGAAAAAGAAAAATTGGTAAAGATTCGATCTTCCAGAAAGTTCTATATCGGTGGTGAAAAAGTTGAGATGATTGCTCAAGTCTATAATGCTTCCCTTGATCCTGTGGATGATGCAATGGTTTCTGTGAATATATCGGGTCCTGGCACAAAACGTGAAATCAGACTCGCTAATATGGGCGCGGGACGATATTCCGCATCGATTTCCGGTTTGCCTGCAGGTGATTATTTCTATCAAGGATCTGCAAGTAAGGGTAGCATATTGGGAAAAGATGATGGACGATTCAGCATTGGTGCGGAATCTGCTGAATATATGAATCTCAAAATGAATGCCCCAATGCTGAGATCCATGGCTGAAATCACGGGAGGAAAATTCTATACGCCGAATACTGTTTCAGGATTTATCGAAGATTTGAAAAAACATCCACGATTCACGCAGACTTCCATCGTGAGAGAATCAGAATTGGCCTTGTGGAATAATATCTGGCTCTTAATGATTGCGATTTCTGCTTTTGCAATCGAATGGTTCATGCGGAAGAGAAGCGGATTGATTTAATGTGATTCAATCCACGCTTTGATATCATCAATCAGGTCATCCGGTGGCCAATGTCCGCCATCGAAGGGTATGAATGTATGATTGATTTCTGCTTTGGATAATTGTTTCGCGAAGTCTTCAGCGATTGAAATGGGAACGGTCTTATCTCGCAAGCCATGCACCAAGAGAATATCACGATTTAGTGATTTCACTTTGGGGAGAATTGGCTCAATCTTTCCTTCGGGAAACATACTGCCACATACTGTGATTGCAGTTGAAAAAGATTCCGGATATCTACTGATCAATACCGATGCAAAGAATCCACCTTGTGAGAATCCCATCACAATCTGTGGATCTTGAGAAATGGGTAATGTCATTCTTGCATGATTCAATACCGAATGATACCACTCTGCAGTATGCTGAATGACATCATCGCTTAGTGAATCGGGAAATGACTGATCTTCTCCTCGACCCGATAATTTCATGGCGCCCGATTGCATTGATTCTTTGAATTTCACATATGGTGCTTCAGGAGCAATGACGATATGATCATTCAATGCAAATCGCTCGGCCCATTTGAGCATGAATACAGGTTCTAATCCATTACCATGTAAGAGTAACACCGCTCGATAGATTTTTGTGGAATCATAGCTTGGGGGATATAATATGCGATAACGGGCGAGTCTTTTTTGTTCTGCAAATCCAATGGGAAAGCGCTTTTTGTCTTTTTGCTCATGCGCATTCTTGAGATAAGCGTCCCATGCATTGTCTGAGCCCCAAAAAGCAGAAGACAAATTCATTGCGAATTCTGAATTCGATTGAATGAATTGTTTCAAGATACTGTCTTGTTCAATGAGATATACTTCATTCAGTTCGGCTTGTAATGCTCGCTCTAGTGAAGTGATTGCTGCACTGTCTAGACCCATTCTTGCCTGACAAGAAGCCAAATACACAAATGCACTTGCATCTTTTGGCATGGCTTGAGTCCAAAGAGTGAAATGGTGAATGGCTTTTGTATATTCTCCAATGCTCATGGCATCTTTTCCCATGAGAAAAGCTGAACGAAGATCAGAAGTTTGGGAGTGCAGAGAAAATGATTGAATCAGAAGTACACAGAGTAAAATCCCCATTGCAAGAAGTCGCATGGAACAAGTGCGAACAAAGCGTGCCCGGAACAGGACTTGAACCTGCACATCTGAAAAATACTGGTTTCTAAGACCGGTGCGTCTACCAATTCCGCCACCCGACGGTCATTGTTACCTAAATTCAATAGCACCGGCTGGATGCTCTTCCCAAAATTTATCCAAACGTTCTTTATTTAAGCAATAAACAGTTTCTCTCCACTTTTCCAGCCACTCATCACATTCTTTTTCAGAAAGGATAATATCATCTGTATATGTCCCATCTTCATTTCTTTTTGAAGTTC
>JALRFC010000157.1 GCA_023253875.1 Candidatus Kapaibacterium sp. | reverse complement strand
AACGAAGAGACAACAACTTAAACGCGAGCAGACATTCAAGCAAATGCGACCAACAACTCTTGATGAGATTTCACAAGACATCTTGCGAGGTGGCACAAAAGAATTACGCCTCATCATCAAGGGTGATGTGAGTGGTTCTTTGGAAGCGCTTTCAGACTCATTGCAAAAACTCTCCAGAGATGAAGCAAAAGTCACTATTCTTCACAAAGGAGTCGGTCCTATCTCCGAATCCGATGTAATGTTGGCTGCTGCATCTAGTGCCGTTGTCGTCGGCTTCCACGTTTCTCCTACATCTCAAGCACGTAAATCAGCAGAAAATGAGGGTGTAGACATTCGATTGTATACCATTATCTATGACTGTATCAATGAGATACAAATGGCACTCGAAGGATTATTGTCTCCTGAGATCAAAGAAGAAATCATGGGTACTGCAGAGATACGCCAAGTATTCAAAATCAGTAAGATTGGAACTGTTGCCGGATGCTATGTCACTTCCGGAAAGATTCATAGAAATGACCGAGTCAGAGTATTGCGCGATGGCTTCCCTGTCTATAATTCTACATTGTCAGCACTCAAGCGCTTTAAAGATGATGTCAGAGAAGTTGATTCCAACTATGAATGCGGTATGAGCATCAATGGATTCAATGATATGCAAGTTGGTGATATCATAGAATCATATAAGCAAGTAGAAGTAAAACGGAAATTAAGCTGATATGTCCATCAGAACTGAAAAGGTAGCTTCTGTCATCATGGAAGCATTATCCGAACCGCTTCGAAAAATTGCATCTGAAATCAGAGCAGGATTAATCACGGTGACATCTGTTAAGATGTCACCTGATTTGCAAATAGCCAAAGTATATGTGAGTGCCATTGGTGGTAAAGCATCCATTGCCGATGTTCTCCAAGCCATTGATGCAGAAAAGCATATCATCAGAAAACATGTCGCTTCTGCTGTTCAATTACGCTTTGCGCCTGAACTTCGCTTTTTTCGGGATGAAACCATGGATGCCATGGAACAAATTCAACAACTCGTTGAACAAACAAAGAAAAATGATCGACTTCGCGATGGTCACACTTCAGAGTAATTCAGGCGATTCACCCTCTGATGCCGACTCATATCTTCCCTTTTTCCATGAATATTCTCACCAAACAAACATTGTGTTCTCTTGATCATTGGTATGCAGATGCCAAAGAACATGGGGCTATCATTTTGATTGATAAAGAAATTTCTTGGACCTCATTTGATATAGTGGCAAAACTGAGAAGAATAGTTGGTATCAAAAAGATTGGTCACGCCGGTACATTAGACCCTCTTGCCACAGGCTTATTAATTGTTTGCATTGGCAGACAAGCAACAAAAATGATATCAACATATCAGAATAGTGACAAAACCTATACTGCTACGATCAAGCTTGGTGCTTCAACTGCTTCATATGATGCAGAAACGCCGGAATCAATATTTGCTGCTGTTCCTTCAAACATTACCTCTGAATATATCATGGAAATTCTGAATACATTCATCGGACATACAAAACAAGTACCACCGATGTATTCAGCACTGAAAAAAAATGGTGTTCCCCTCTATCGAATTGCCAGAAGAGGAATGCAAGAAGAGATTGAACCAAGAGACATTCATATTCATGCAATCTCTTTAGATACGTTTGATGGCACCGAATTGACAATCACCGTGACATGTTCGAAAGGAACATATATCAGATCATTAGCTTCAGATATCGCTGAAAAACTTGGTACTGTCGGTTATCTAACCAGTTTAAGACGGAATGCAAGTGGCGATTTCTCCGTTGAACATGCATTGAATATTCGAGAATTTGAACAAGCAATTCATCAATTGCAAGCAGAACAATTTCATATAACACACAATTCGGCACAATGATGGAAATCTATTCGATTTATGATGCAATTCCATATGATGCCAACTCCATAGTTACGGTTGGAACATTCGATGGCGTCCATAAAGGCCATCAATTCATCATTGAATCAATGTGCACATTAAAGCAAAAGAACAATGATGCACGAACTGTGATTGTCACCTTTGATCCACATCCACAAACTGTTATTCCAAGATCAGATAAACCACCAATCACATTATTGAGCGACATTTCCGAGCGTTTGCAATTGATTGAATCCTATGGAATAGACATGGTAGTGATTATTCCCTTCACGAAAGAATTTGCTCAGACCTCATCAGAAGAATTCATCACATCATATATTCATCAAAAAATCGGATGTTCGGATATTTTCATTGGATATGATCATGGTTTTGGCAAAGCTCGTGAGGGTGGAGAAAATACACTTAATGCATTATCAAAAGAACTTTTATTTACAGTACATAAAGTTGAACCATATATCATCGATGGGAAGACAATAAGTAGCACAGAAATTCGAAAGGCAATTGCACATGGTGATTTGCCACGTGCTTTTGACATGCTTGGTCATCCATATTTTCTTGAAGGTACTGTCATTCAAGGAGATCAAAGAGGAAGAACGATTGGATTTCCAACAGCGAATATCAAGCCTGCTAGCCCAAACAAGTTATTCCCTGGAAAGGGTGTGTATTTTATCTCTTCCAATCTTGACGGAAGAACGGTTTATGGTATGGCAAATATCGGTATGAGGCCTACCGTTTCAGATGCGAATCTTACTTCCTTGGAAGTTCATTTTTTTGATATTAATGAAGATCTCTATGATAAAGAATTAGTCATTTGGTTCTTAAAGTATATTCGCGAAGAGAAAAAATTTGCTTCACTTGAGCTTTTAACGGAACAATTATATCAAGATGCATCATTGTGTAGAGCAATCATACAGAGTTTGGACAGTATTGATTCCACTATATGAAATGGACATTCACAAATAGTGGTTTTTTAACCGGCGAAGAGAACATGTCATTGGATATTGCACATGCTGAATCCTTGATAACAGCTCTTCAACACAAAACATCGCCATTTGGACATTTCCGTGTCTATGGTTGGGACAAACCAACTTTGTCACTTGGTAAGAATCAATTATTGTCTCAAGAAATCGAAACCAATTGTTCGATTCAAGATATACCAATTGTTCGAAGACCAACCGGAGGGCGCGCAGTCTTACATGCAAATGAATTGACCTATTGCATCATCATGCCATGTGAATCAATGGAAACAGCGCGTAAAGCATATGCATCAATTCATGCTTTTTTTTTGAATGCACTGCAGTCAATTGGCATGAGTAATTTGGATTTTGTAAAATCACATTCTGATTTTCATACACATTATTCCAATTTGGAATCTTCCTCATGTTTTTCTTCATCGGCTAGATATGAGCTCACATGTAATGGAAAGAAATTGATGGGTAGTGCGCAAAGAGTCATGCATGGAGTATTATTACAGCATGGTTCCCTACCACTAGATACGTCATATCTTGATATTGTCACTTTGCTCACAGCTCATCAGAATGAGCAAAAAAGGATAAGAGAGCGAATAATCTCTCATTCAACTTGTTTATCGGAATGTCATGTTCATTCATATGAATTTTCCGAAATTGCATCCGCCATTGAATCCACTTGGATGCAAATGAAAGGAACCTTTGAATTATGAAATCAATGTTTATTCGAATAATCTGTATATCTCTACTGTTGCTTGGTCTATCACTCAATGCAAAAGAGACTCCATGCTCGATTACTGTGTCAGCAGATTCCATTGATTTTGGAACCATTCTGACCGGTGATGAAAGCGTGAGAAACATCACATTGACAAATTCTTCCAATGCTGAACTCAGCATAGATACAATGATGTCATATTCTCGTTGGCAAGTCTTCACTATCCTCGAAGCCGGTAAGATTCGAATGAAGCCCGGTGAATCAAAGCAAATCCCTATATCCTTCAAGACACCACATAATATCACGCATATTGGACATATACTTTTTCGATTATCATGTCCAGAAATGCAATATTCAATTGCAATTAAAGTAAAAGGAAGAGCCGAATATTCAGAAACCGAATTTGCATTCACACAGGATCTTGAGGGACAAGCTTTATATAATGCGCTCAATACGTATTTGAATCAAGCATTGATGTTCACCTATGCTGATGCAAGACAACATATGTTTTCCAAAGCTGATAATGTGAATGGCACTGTTGAATGTGCCTATACAGGTCGAAAGATTCAAACAACGGGCATTCCAAATGCGAGTATCTTTAATACCGAACATTCATGGCCCCAAAGCAAAGGTGCAGATAAAGAACCAGCTAGATCAGATATTTTTCATTTGTATCCAACGGATGCAAAAGCCAATGAAAAGCGATCCAATCATCCCTATGGCATTGTCTCCCGTTCGATTTCATGGGAATCAGGTGGCTCAAAATTGGGCTTACCGCAATCTTCCGCAGATACAGTATTTGAACCGAGAGATAGCATGAAGGGTAATATTGCAAGAGGTATTTTGTACTTTGCAACTCGGTATGGAAATCGAAAAGGCAGTTTTGATCAAAGCGGTTTTCTCACAAATATGGAAACGCTCATCAGAACATGGAATAAACAAGATCCTGTTGATGAGCGAGAAAGAAGTCGTGGATTATCCATCGCTTCAGTACAAAAAAGAATGAATCCATATATCGCTTACCCCGATATGATTGATCGCATGTTCAAACTTTCTACGCAACCTGATTTTCCATTATATCCAGAACCTATCACTGATTCTAATGGCATATTTGCACAGATTGAGTCAGGCGATTCAATGCTTATTCGCATACCCATCATCAATAAAGGAAATCAATTTCTGAAAATCAATTCAACGGAATTCAGACCCAGCATTTCCCAAGCGAGAGTTATTGCATTTGATAGCATTATCAAACCAGGTACCATGCAATATCTATCTCTCATAATGCGATCACCAATTGAGAAAGGAACGCTATTGAGACTTCGTTTTGCAGAT
>JALRFC010000156.1 GCA_023253875.1 Candidatus Kapaibacterium sp. | reverse complement strand
AAGGAACATAGCATTGGTTTTACTTCCAATATTGCATGGAAGGCGAAAAGTCAAACTCCTTGGATACATATGAAGATTGATACAGGTAATGCCACTGCATTACTTTCATTCATCACTGATGAAAATGCTACACAAGAAAAGCGGACGGGTTCAATTATGATTGAAGGTAAAGGCGGAATCACAAAAACACTTACTATTGTACAGTCCGATACTATTGTACAGCCAAGTACTATCGATGCTACCATAAATACACCATTGGTGCGCATATTTCCAAATCCCACCAATGATGTACTCATCATACAAGCTCAGTCTATCATACGCCAAGATATTGCATTATCTATTCATGATATCAATGGTCGACTGATATCAAAAACTACCTTATTACAAGGTAGTACCATTGCATACTTTGACTGTTCTACAGTATATAATGGAACATATTTTTTGTCCATACGTGGTCACGGAATAGAAGAAACAAAAACAATCATCATTAATCATCGGTAATTCAACATGATCATCATTCTCATTCTCTTGAACGTGATTTCAGTATCAGCTCAAACTAATCCCATCATTACTTCTTGGTTACAGAATACTACTGTGAATGGAAGTTATTATATGAAGAATAATCCAACTGCCATTAGCAATAATATCAAGGCGAATGTGCAATTGGTGAGATATTCAGCAAACAATGTCTATGTGTCCTCTAATGGTATTCCAAGTTATCCAACGGGACCATTTCAAGATGGAAATCCATCCCAAGCGCAGAGTCAGAATGGCATCTTTCGTTTTCCTCTGAATTCCGTGAAGAATGAAGGCACACCTGTGAAAACCACCATGGGCAATATCGGACTCTTCATCAATGGCGTTGCATTATTTGATGCTCGTGATGGTGTTTCATGGAATAATGCACAGCAGAGAGTTGTTGGTGGGCCAATCATGGGCAAAGGAGATGGCATTTGGAATCGCGATGCAATCGTGGCTGAGCGTGTGGGATTTGATTGTGCGAAGGGTCATCCCGCAATGGGCAATTATCATCATCATCAAAATCCATCAGCATTCAAATTGGATAAAAAGGTGATTTATGATGTCTGCTCTTTATATGATGCTGAGGGATTATATGCAATCAATCCTGGAGTTCATTCTCCCCTCATTGGTTTCGCTTATGATGGCTTTCCCGTCTATGGTGCTTATGGTCATAAAAATGCTGATGGAACCGGTGGTATCGTGAGAATGCAATCAGGATATCGTTTGCGTTCAATCACAGAAAGAACACACTATGCAGATGGTACAGATGTGACCGATGGTCCTCCGGTGAATGGGACATTTCCTTTGGGTTATTTCATCGAAGATTATGCGTTCATTGCTCATCCCGGTGAAGATGAGTATATGGATATTCATAATGGTCGTTTCTGCATAACCCCGGAATATCCAAATGGGACTTATGCCTATTTCTGCACGGTTGATGAGCAGTGGAATTCAGCATTTCCCTATGCGGTCGGTCCAACATTTTATGGATCCATTGTGTCAGCAAAAGTGAATCAAGTCAGTGAACCAGTTGAAACCTATACTGCAACCACTTCCGTACAAGAATTACATCCAGAGGCATTGAGTGTATTTTTTGGATCCAATGATCTACTCATTATTCAAGCCAATGATCTCATCAAAGAGAGAATGTTAATCACAATGCATGATCTCACAGGAAGTGAAGTCGCGAAAGGAATTCTTGAGCAAGGAAGCACCATCTCTCATATCGATTGTTCTTTATTGTATGATGGGATATATGCATTACAGATTTCAGTAGGAAATCAGACCTTTCAGCAAGAAGTCGTGATTAAAAGAAAGTGAATATCATTGGGGAAAACTTGAATTTAATTGGATAACATTTCATCGTATAATTGTATCCTATTATTGAACGTATTCGAACCCATTTATGAAAATATTCTATACTCTTTTCCTGTTAACATTCTCTATAGTTTCTTTACAGCTTCATGCCAAGCCGGATACTGTAAGAATCGGGATGTACCTCACTTCGCTTCATGATTTAGATTTATCTGCACATTCATTCAAGTATGATGCATACTATTGGTGCAGATATGATAATCCAATGTTTGATTTCGCAAATGAATTCGAAGTGATGAATTCAAATGATGTAACATTAGAATCACCCTATCTTCAAAATTTCGGAAAGGATATTCTCTTTTCCACGAAAACGAAAGCGACAGTCCGACAATTATGGAAAACAAAAGACTATCCATTTGATAAACAAACACTTGTGATTTCGGTTGAATCATCCAAACATGATACAACGAAGATGGTATTCATTGAAGATAAGAAGAATTCGGGATATCAAGATTCTCTAGAAAATTTACTTCCTGAATGGTCAATCAAAGAAACGAAGTTCACTGTCACAGAATCCAAGTATTCCACAAATTTCGGTTCTGAAAATCTTGGAAATACAAGTTATAATTCATCATTCAATATGGTGATTGAGCTTGAACGCAAAGAATCATTTCTGGTTTTATTCAAATTGATCACAGGTGTATTGGTTGCATTCGTAATTTCCTGTTGCGTGTTTTTCATCAAGCCATTCAATATTGATCCTCGATTCGGACTCTGTGTTGGTGGTCTCTTTGCGACCATCGGTAATAAATATATCATCGAAGGAATGGTTCCCTCAACCAATGAAGTAACCATGCTTGATGATATACATAATGTGACCCTCGTTTATATCTTTCTGATCATCACCATTTCTGTGATATCTCTGCATTTATATGAGAAAGGAACGCCAAAATCCATTCATCTTTCCAAAGTCTTGGATAAGTTCTCATTCTATGCATTTGCATTGTCGTATACCGGCTTATTGATCGGAATCATCATGAGTCACATGAATTGATTCACGAATCTTCATCATTTAGAATATCAATGAAATATCTTCTGATTCTCTTTTGTTTGTGCTTGAATTATTCGTGTACATTGGCACAGCGAAATGTCATTCTCATCATAGCTGATGATTTAGGTATTGAATACTGTGGCTTTTATGAGCAACATGGTGATACTGTCATCATGCCAAATGTGAGATCACTCCTTGCAAAAGGTATTCGATTCACGCGCGCATGGTCCAATCCACTTTGTTCTCCAACAAGAGCAGGTATTTTGACCGGTAGATATAGTTTCAGAACAGGAATAGGCGATGCTGTTGGTGGACAAAACACGAATAATCTGGATACAGCTGAATTCACGATTCCAAAACTTCTTGAATTTCATAAACCATCTGGAATTGCAAAAGCCAATATTGGTAAATGGCATTTGAATAGTCCAATGCCCCAGTCTAATTTTTCTATTCCAATAAAAATGGGTTATGATTATTATGAGGGAAATTTCAGTGGTACTTTACCCAATTATTATGCTTGGAACAAAATCAAGAATGGAGTGAATGCACCATGTAGTACATATGCCACGACCGAAACCACCAATAATGCAATAGATTGGGTGAAATCCATACCTACAAACAAACCCGTTTTTTTGTGGCTTGCATATAATGCACCTCATACTCCATTCAATCTTCCTCCTAGCAATCTCCACTCTTATTCAAATCTGAAAGGTAATGCCCAAGATACCGCAACGAGCGTGGTTCCCTATTATAAAGCCATGTGCGAAGCTTTGGACCGAGAGATTGGAAGATTATTTGATTCATTGAAAGCAGTCAATCGTTTTGATAGTACCGATATTATCTTTATCGGTGATAATGGAAGTGATCCTCGAGTGTATCAGGGAGATGTTAGAGCGAAAGGCAGTGTTTATCAAGATGGAATTAGCGTACCATTCATCATATCGGGTCCATCAGTAAAGAATCCCGGCAGAGTTTCTGATGCATTGATCAATACGCAAGACATCTTTGCCACCATTCTTGAACTCTTTGGAGTTACTCAATGGAGAGATGTCATTCCTATTACAAAGCCGGTTGATTCAAAAAGTTTGCTTCCCATCATAAAGCAAGAACAGGAGCAAGTGAGAGAATGGGTATTTAGCGAAGTATTTAAAAACACACCGACTCAATTCGATGGTAAAGCAATGCGGAATTTCAACTATAAGTTGATTGATTTCGACAATGGGTCACAAAAGTTTTTTAATCTTACCACTGATCCAAAAGAACAAAAAGATTTGCTGCTTGGTACATTGACTGCAATTGAACAAGACAATTATGAATATTTATGTCGAGAGATGACAAATCTCGTGGGAAAAGGTGGCTTCTGTACAATCACCAATATTGAAGAGTATTTTAGCGACAAATCAAATATCATCTTCGATTCCAAACATGATATGCTGCATATACGAAATCAATCCAATAGAATAACTCATTTCACATGTTTGTCTTCAGATGGAAAAGTCATGCTTCAATGCGATATTGATGCGAATAGTGAGACATTGATCAATACTTCATCACTTCCTTCCGGATTATATACCATTATTGAGAATTGTGATCATATTTCAAACAATCATTCTATGATCATTCAACGGTGATACGAGACATTTTCTTGGTGATGATATAACCCAAAACCATCACTGTCACAAATAAGATACTCCCATAAATCCCCGCATTGGTATCAAACATGAAGATATTCAGTCCGGTGAATACACATGCCGAAATGAATATCAAAGCAATAACATGAGTCATGATGGACAATGGTTCCCCTTTGAGTCTATACAATGTGGCCATACCTACACCAAGTCCGATACTATCGATGAAGATCGTATAATTCAGAATTCTCTCGAATGATTCACCAGCATAGACACTGATCAAACTGATGGCAGTAAACACGGTCAGTGCAGATACACTCACTCCTTTAGTTTCATCTGATTGTGCAAAGAGCTTTGGCAATACGCCATCTCTACCCATAGCGGAAATCACTCGGGGATTAGACAACATCGAAATATTTACATAACCGAATACCGAGATCATGAT
>JALRFC010000155.1 GCA_023253875.1 Candidatus Kapaibacterium sp. | reverse complement strand
GGAATGCAATTCTCGTAATACTGCAATTTCTTCCGGAGTGAATGTATACTCTCCATTCCCAAATCGAGCATATACATAATTCAATACTTCGCTCAAATCACGATCTGTTCCCGGCACAGGATGCATCACACTATTATATGGTATGCCATTGACGGTGACAGGACCTGACAAACCCTGCAATAATACATTGATGATTCTTGATTTGTCATTGCGTAAAAAATCACTCGACTGTAAAGGTGGATACAAATCTTGAACTCCTTCCCCATTTTCCAGATGACATGTGGCACATCGTTGATTATACAGCTCTTCTCCCTTTGCATGCTTATTCTTAGTAATATTCCCTTGATAATCGCCAATGCTTTGCGAAACGATATATGTCATCGAAGCAAATGCAGAAATGATCAATATGATTGCTAAGACCTTCTTCATTATTATTGAGGTAATATTTTTCCATAAGCAGTACTACCCTGCAACACTCTTTGCACCAATCCAGTATTGCCATTCAATACATATATCCCATCTTCAGCATTCGCGAGAACTTCCCTTCTTCTGTCATTATAGATTATTCCGGTATATACTTTACGAGAAATTGTCGTATAATTCTTGTATTCCCGAGTATCCACACGTATCAGACCATTCGAAAAAGGTATGAATGCCCATTCACTCGCAGTAACAGCCAAACCTCTTGGCAGAGCGTCAATGCTGTCTGCTTCCTTTGTGCTAATTGTCATTTGAGCAAGTACCAATTTTCTATCTATATCAATAAAACCAATTCCGGAAGTTGACTTATCTGTGTTTATGATTGTTTTTCCTCCTCCCTCACTCACATACACGATCTTTGTTCCTGTCGGATCATTGGCCAAGAATTTAGGGGCAGTAAGAACTGCATATTCCTTTTCAACGCGATTTGTTCTGGTATCAATATGTGAAATGGAATTCGAGGCGAGATTTGTGACAAAGATTTGATTTTGTCTATCACCAATACCCGCGATTATGTCAGAAGTATGAAGACCAACTTTTATCGTACCGGCAAGTTGCTTATTGAGTATATCATATAAGCGTACGATGCTGTCCTGTTCGAAGATGATATAGGCTGTTGTAGCATTACCAAATGCCATTGCTATTGGTTTTTTTAACTCTTGCTTGAAATCAATGATATGCATTGTTTCATAGGAAGCTCTGTTCAAAATGACAATGCGATGCAAAGAAGGCATCATAAGATATAATTGATCTCGATAAATATAGATATGTGCAATCTCTGATTCAGCCGCAAAAACCTTTTTTCGATTGGAAATTTGTGTTCCTGAAACCCGTTCTGAATACAATGCATTCTCATTCATCGGAACAGAAAACAATGTCCAAGAATCCTGATCCGGAGTGACGATATTCTCTTCCGGTGCACAGGATATAAGTACAACAATCAATACAATGAATATGTGCAGTGTGTATTTCATATGCGGTGAATTTACTAAAAAAGGTTGACTCAACTATCATGTATGACGTGCTTCTATTAACACCGAAGACCACCCATCAGTTTCGCAATATGTATCAATAATACCGGCAATTTCTGTTTCTGTGATTGCATCAATCTTAGCAATGGTTTCTTGGACTGATTCAATCTTGCCTTCTTCAAGCAAGCCACGACCTATCGCCTGCATTCGTGCAGACATGCTTTCAAGCGACATAATGATTGATGCAAGGACTTGCGCTTTTGCTCTTTCCAACTCTTTTTTGCCAACAGGCGCGGACTGCATTAATCGCTTACACTCATGCAACATGGCATCTCTCGCACGTTCAATCTGTGCATTATCGCAAGCAGTATACAGATAGAGTGTCCCGCTATCTGTATATAAATCCAATGATGAATATACAGTATATCCAAGTCCATGTCGTTCTCTGATGGATTGATATAATCTCGAACTCATCCCTTCACCAAGAATGATATTCAATAGGAGCAATGCATAGCGTTCTGTAGAGAATAAACCCGTTGTTACGCGACCCAATAAAACATGTCCCTGCTGAAATGATCGGGTCTGTACTCTTTGTTTTGCCTGTAATATCCTAGGTTTTCTTCTTTGCATTGTAGATTGCGAACCTATTGGCATCGTGAATGTTTCAGCAACGAATTCAACAATCATATCATGAGGTATATTTCCGGCAACGGCAATCACAATACGATCAGGACGGTACATTTCTGCTCTCGCCTTGACCAAATCACTGCGCTCTAAAGAGCTAATGGTTTCTATTGTTCCTGTTATTGGATGTGCCAAAGCATGAGATCCAAAGAGCACCTGTTCACCGGCTTCAAAAATCACTTCCTCAGGTTCATCCTCACAAGAATGAATTTCCTCAATGATGATGGTTCTCTCTTTCTCAATATCCCGAGAATCCAGGGCAGGAGATAATGTCAATTCAGACATCAATCCATAGACTTTTGCAAAATCCTTGGACAGGGCACGGACATAAAAACAAGTATGTTCTTTCGTCGTAAATGCATTTGAATATGCACCCATTTGCTCAAATGCATCTGCCAATGCCTTTGTGCTGCGATATTCCGTTCTACGAAATGCGAGATGTTCAAGAAAATGATATGTCCCTTCTTTTCCTTTTTCTTCATCTCGTGAACCGGAGGCAATCCAGATTCCTAATGAGAATGACTGCACATCTGGGATGAACTCACTGACAATCCTAATTCCATTTGAAAGTGTTGTAATCTCAGGTCCAGGACCAATCTTCATTACTGTGTTTTTCTGCATGGTACCAAATTGTGCAGATGATCTTTTTTTCATGACAAAGCATCCAATGCCTGAGCAATATCTGCCAGTAGATCTTCTTTATCCTCTATACCACAAGATAATCTCACCAGGCCATCGGTGATCCCTAATTTTTCTCTTTGTTCTTTTGGAATTGATCCATGGGTCATGCTAACGGGATGACAAACGAGTGATTCCACGCCTCCAAGTGATTCCGCCAAAGTAAAAAGCTTGACTGAAGTTGTGAACTTTTTTGCTTGTTCCAAAGAACCGAGTTCGATGGAAATCATTCCACCAAATCCTGTCATTTGTTGTTTTGCCAGAGCATATTGAGGATGTGTTGGCAATCCTGGATAATGTGTGGCGGAAATTGCAGGATGTTGTTCACAATATTCAGCAATTGCCATTGCATTTTCCGCATGTTGCTTCATTCGTATTGATAAGGTTTTGATGGATCGTAAACATAACCAACATTCCATCGGACCAGGCACTGCACCGGCAGCATTTTGAATAAAACGAAGTTGTTCAGCAATTTCGGGTTCTTTCGCTACAACAATTCCTGACACGAGATCTGAATGTCCACCAAGATATTTTGTTGCACTATGTAATACGATATCAGCACCAAGTGCAAGTGGTTTTTGAGCATAAGGACTGGCAAATGTATTATCAACAATCAATAATGCATTTGCTTCATGTGCAATGGAGGCAAGTGCTGCAATATCAGTCAATTTCATCATTGGATTCGTGGGAGATTCCGTATAGATGAATGTTGTACTTGGTCGAATTGCAGATTTCACGTCATCAAGATTCGTCATGTCCACCACTGAAAATTCCACACCGAATCGCTTCAATACTTTATCAAAAAGTCTGAATGTCCCACCATACATGTCCTCAGCGCAAATCACATGATCACCGGATGACAATAATCTCATGACAGCATCAATTGCAGCCATTCCGCTACCAAAAGCAAAACCCGCGCAACCTTGCTCGAGATTTGCCATGCTTGCTTCCCATGCGAATCTCGTTGGATTTTGCGTACGGGCATATTCAAATCCCTTATGCACTCCGATTGCTTCCTGTGCATAGGTTGAGGTTTGATAGAGTGGAACGGTGACAGCTCCTGTCAAAGGATCAGGTTCTTGTCCGGCATGAATTGCTCTTGTTGAAAATCCAAATTGATGATGATCATAATGCGACATTGATAATTCCTCAGTGTTTTGTGCAAAGATACCTATTTGAACCAGCAAATTTCTTTAGGTTTTCTGCTTCTTTTTCTTTGCTGCAGGAAATAAGATATTATTGAGTATGAGTCTATAGCCGGGTGAGTGTTTATGAAGTGAAATATCAGTTGGTGGGTCGCCCACGGCATGTTGATAATCCTCGGGATCATGTCCACCATACCATGTAAATGTACCACGGCCTATATTCCCATGAAGATATTTTACTTCATCAGTTCCTTCCCTTTCCGCAAGAATAGTCACTGATTTTTTGATTTGTTCTTTGTGAAATGCCGTTGTTTGACCAAGAAAATTCTTGATCACATTTGCATGACATTGCGTAAGCATTGTGGGAACAGGATCATATTTTGCCGAGAAATCAAATAATGTGAAATAATCTACGGCAGGATTATTTACGCGAAAACTTGCATCAACATCGATGGTTGAATATTCATAACGATAGGGATCTGTATAAATCTCGAAGTTTTCAAAAGCAAATGTTCTAGAGAAATCTATCTTGGATTCATATCCGCTTTGAACGGGATCTCCATCAAACATGCGTTCACAGATATCAGTGTTAGCTGCGGAGAGGGCAATATCATATGAATCGGTTGCGGAGCACATCGCAAACATGAATCCGCCTTGTTCAATATATGAACGGATTTTTTGCACAATTGCCAATTTGAGTGCGGAGACCTTTTTGAATCCTAATTTTTTTGCTGTGGTTTCAAGCAATGTGACTTGTTGTATATACCACGGAGCTGTTGCATAGTTTGAAAAGAACTTTCCGTATTGACCGGTAAAATCCTCATGGTGTAAATGCAACCAATCATAGTCTGATAATTTATCTCTCAGAACTTCTTCATCCCAAATTTTATCATATTTCACTTCCGCATAATCAAGTACCATTGTAACGGCATCATCCCATGGTCTTGAACCAGGTGGCGTATACACAGCAATACGAGGTGGTTTCTCCAATTTCACCACATCCATATTAGACTTTTCACTTTGCACTTCTTCATAGATTGCAAGTGCCTGACCTTGTGTCAATTGCTCAAATCCAACGCCACGAATTCTACATTCAGCAATGAGAAAAGGCTCGGGATCGCATAAGAAT
>JALRFC010000154.1 GCA_023253875.1 Candidatus Kapaibacterium sp. | reverse complement strand
AAAAAGCCCATGAATTCATTCATGGGACAATGAGTGGTGCCGAAGTTTTGCTCCATCGATATCGCAATGGACATGCATCCATCTCAGCAATGGCTGATGATTATGCCTATCTCATGCATGCCACTTTTGAATTGTACACTGCAACCGGTAAAGATCAATACATGCATGATTGCATACAATATGCCGAGATTTTCAAAGAGCAATTCATGGATGAGGATGGTCGCATACGTGTCGCTCAAAATCAAGAACTAGACTTTCATCAATATGCTTCGGCTTATGATGGAGCGATACCTTCAGGAGCTTCCATTGCTTCGATGGTCTTTGCAAAGCTTGGTGCATTGACCGGAAATCAAGCGTATTTCTCCACAGCCTATGCTATCATTCATGCGAATGGAAAGAATATTCAATCCTATCCAAATGGATTTTCTAGCATGTTGATGACATTGTCTTTTCTTACAGAACCACGCATGGAAATCGTGATCTCAGGATCGGGAGTGATGCAAGAAAGCACATTATGCAAACAATTGATATTGAGTACCTATTTGCCACATGCAGTCATTGCATATCATGAAACAAGTAATCAACTCGATACTATTTCTCCGATGCTTGCCGGACAAACCACTACAGAAGATCTTTCCATTTTCTTATGCAAGGACTATGCATGCTCATTGCCTATTCACGATTTTGAATCCTTGAAAGAAGCATTAAAACATCAATAATGAAAGCACAGTCATTCCTCATATCGCTTGTCTTTGTTGCTTGTTGGATTAATATCTATCAATTCTTCAATGTGAGTACATATGGTATCACTCCGGCAGATGTCAGTTCATGGCTTGTGATGTTCTTTGCGCTCTATAGATTTCTTTGGAAAGGTGAGCAAACGCAAACATTGCCGGGTTGGGCTTTGACAGGACTTTTTGCAATACTCTTTGCTGAATATGCATCGGTGTTTATGCCGTTGATTTCAAATAATGCAGACATGCAGATTCAATGGCTGAAAACAAGTACGAATTTTCTTTCCAAGTGGCTACTGATCATCACATTTGCATCAGGAATCTATTCAGCCGATGCTTTCAGATCAGCAATTCGATTCATGCTTGTGATCAGCATAGCAATTAATGTATTTGGGATTTATCAAATTTTTGCCCGCGCATTTGATTTGCCACTTGCCTGGATTCCGATCAATAATGTGTCCATCAGCATTCGGAATTATCATTCGATGGACAATATGACGCAGCTTAGTCTTCGCTTCGAGAATTTCTATCGTGCAACATCGATATTCAGTGAGCCATCATTTTATGCGCAGTTCAATACACTCGTATTGACATTTCTGCTTATCCCCTTTTTGCGCAATACAAAACCCTTTTTGGAATCAAAACTCTTGCGTGCTTGCATTGTCATACCCGCAATCATCGGCATGTTCCTCACCTTTTCCCTCACAGCATTATTTTCGCTCTCGCTGATCACGATTTGGGCTTTGATATTCGAGCAATCCAATAAAAAAGTTGCTTTACTTTCCTCTATAGCCGGAGGATTTGCGCTTATTTTGGTGACCGATGCAATCGTAAGCCAATATGTCAGCATCAGCGTATTTGATCTTTTCACCAAAAGAGTCGGTGGCATTGTCGATGTACTATCAACCGGAGGCGGTCGTGGCACTTCGATTGTCGGCGAATCCTTCTTCGGCAGACTTTCTACGATATTCCAGGGTTTTTCCATTTGGGCAGAGTTCCCGATCACAGGCATCGGCGCCGGTTGCTATGAGTATTATTCCAAGTTGAATCCCATTTCATTCTCAGATTCACTCCATTCAGGATTACTTGCAGAAAGAGGGACTTTAGGTTTTGCGGCTTATGTCTCAGTATTTGCATATCTCTTCAAGCGTGTCTTTCATGCTTCAAGGGATCAGGAATTACGATCCAAGTTATCACCTGATATGCTCACATTGACAGCAATTTCACCCTATATCATGATTGCACATGTGGCATTTTCCTTTTCCACGTATTATTGGATCAACTGGATTTTTTGGGTGCATCATGGCCTTGTCTATGTAATTCTCATATCTGCTCACAAATCCGCCGGAATGCCCATGAGAACAATTAAATTGGTCAGATTTGGGATTGCTCAGCGACTGTTTGGAGCATTTGAAGTGAAAAAAACGCCATAAGTCGAGAAAAATAGCGGGAAAAGAGTTTGAATGTATTAGGATAATACCCTATATTTGCAGTCTAAAATAGTAATTGAAAACACCTCTATATCAAGGTATAAGACAATGTCAAAGGTTTGTGAATTGACCGGTACGACCGTCCGTTATGGGAATAATGTTTCTCATGCTAATAATCGCACACGCAGACGCTTTCTTCCAAATCTTCAGAAGAAGCGCATCTGGATTCCTGAAGAAGGTCGTTTCATCACAGTGAAAGCAACAGCTCGTGCATTGCGTACACTCGACAAAAAGGGGTATGCTGCAATGATGAAAGATTTAGCTTCTAAGTAAGCTGACAAGAATACATCTTACCCCGCTTGGCTACAAGTGGGGTTTTTTTATGCAAATTCATCACATGACGATGAAAACAAATCCCGGTATATCATTGCTGAATACATTCATGTTTCTGCTTGGAATCATGATATTCTGGGGATGTGCCACACCTATGCCGGAAACAAATATCAATACAGTCAATAAACGTATTGTAAAACCACTTCCTTCCATCTTTCGAACAAAACCATCTCCATTGTCCAAAGCAGATTCCAGCAGAATGGCCGGAATAGTTGTTGAGTATTATTTGCAAGCATCCGATTTGCAATTGAGAGATCAACATGAAGAAGCTATCAAGATCTTTAAACGCATACTCCATCTTGATACATCCGCAATGATCTTTTATTCGATAGGTGTTTCTTATGACAAACTTCTGAAGACAGATCTTGCCATTGACTATATGAAAAAGGCATTAGCCCTTGATTCTCAATTAATCATTGCCAGAGAAGCACTTGCCGAACTCTATGTTGATCATGAACAATATGACAAAGCATTGATTGCATATAGTGAATTGGACAGCATGAAGTCTGATATAAAATATACATATGCATTAGCTGCATTAACGGAAATGCTCTTTCCCGAAGAAGCAGAAAAACACTTCAGAAAGCTCATTAATGCTACAGGCTATGAATTGGATATTGTTAATCGTTTCGGCATGTTACTCGTTCGCAATGGGAAAGAACAAGAGTTCATCTCATTGATGAAAGAGCAATATGCAATGCATCCTGATAATACAAAGTCGCGTTCTCTCCTGATAGAAGGTTTACAATTATATGGTAGAAGCGAGGAAGTACTGAATGTCATTGAAGATTTCCTACCAACAGCATTGGATCAAGAATTGGAGGGATATTATCAAGCTCTATTGATGAATATTCTCATCCGAAAAGACACGCAATATGTTCAGGGAATGATTGGAAGACATTTGACAACAGTCAAGGATTATCCAACTTCTTCATGGAGCATGCTTATTTCCCTCGCATTGATGGCTGAATTTGCATCAAATGAACAAATGCAGACATTACATCAAAGAGCTGTATCATTGGCAGATAGCAGTCATTTACAACAAAGCATAGGACTCGCTTATGAGCTTCTTCGCATGGAGCGATTCTCACTCTTCATGTCACATTGCAAGCGATATGCTCAACACTATCCCCAAGAATCCAAATTTTATTTCCTCTTAGGAATACATGCAAGAGAACAAGAACAAATCACTGAGGCAAAAACATATATTCAAGAAGCTTTGCGCAGAAACCCAAAAGATGGAGATGCATGGGCTGAACTGGGTGGATTATTCGGTAATGAAAAAGCCCATAAAGCTTCCGACTCATGTTTTATCATAGCATTGAGTATTGATAGTTTGAATGCGATGTATAATAATAATTATGCCTATGCATTATCAGAAAGAAATGAGAATTTGAATGAAGCATTACGTATGTCATTGATTGCTCTCTCACAATATCCTGACAATCAGTCTTATATCGATACCTATGCTTGGTTGCAATTCAAAATGGGTAATACGCAATCTGCAATTGAAATACTGCAAAAAGCATTGAATCAAGATATTGATCGAAGTGGTATTCTCCATTTTCACTTAAGCATGATGTATCAATCAATGTCCGAATTTGATAAAGCATTGATTCATATTGACAAAGCGCTTGAAATCAAGAATGCACCTGACTATCAATCATTGAGAACCAAACTCCTTCAGGATTGAGCTTTCTTGTCATTTTCTTATCTTTGCCCGCATTCTACTCATTCATTTTTACTCTTTCCGATTGATGCATCATGAAGAATACACAGCATTTAAAAAGTTTCGAAGGGGATCTCTTTTATATTGATATCATCTGGACAACGGGTGATCAACCTGCCACATTTGAAGTAAGGGCAACAAATGCAGACACAGATGTGACAACGACAATCACAAATCAATCTGCCATTGTTGGGATGATCACAGATGCAAAGAAAACTCCAGCATATATGAAAGAGGAAATCTGGAATTGTACTTCTACAGATGCAGATGCTCATGCAAAAAAAATGATTGCACTCCTTGCGCAAGAACCTGTATTTCAACAACTCGAAGAATTCTTGGAATCGGATCTTGTAACAGGTGGCTGGGATTCCGATGATGAATTCGGTGATGAACTCGCATTTGATGAAGATGATTTGGATGATGATCCTCTCTTCGATGACGAAGATACACATGAAGACCAATTCTGATCATAGCATCTTTGATATTCATCCATGAAAAAACTTGTCCTTCGCAGTTCTTCCACTACTACACATTCGATTATTCAATCGGAAAAGACTGCAGAGGCACGCTATACAATTCCCTATGAAGCGGAATTGAATCCCGCTCAATTATCCGCGGTATGTCATCTTCATGGTCCTGCACTTGTGCTCGCCGGCGCAGGCACCGGAAAAACCCGCGTATTGGTTTATCGTCTCGCCAGACTCGTTGAATCAGGTATTCCTCCTGAGCGAATTCTTCTTCTCACATTCACTCGAAAGTCCGCTTCTGAAATGCTGCGCAGAGCATCCACAATGCTAGGTGGCAGATGTG
>JALRFC010000153.1 GCA_023253875.1 Candidatus Kapaibacterium sp. | reverse complement strand
ATTTCTCACTCCATATCCATTACCCCAAGATGCATCCCCAGTTGGCTGGGATGTATATCGCGTTCTTGCCGCAATGGATAGCACTGTGATTTTTGTGGATTCCGTTCGTGTGGCAACATTGAATGCAGGACAATATTTCTCCGGAAGATTGACGCGAGCCGCTGAAATGCATAGTGATAAACCATTCATGGTGGCTCAGTATAAAAAAACATCTTCAACAGGAAATACAGGACTTGCAAATAGCGATCCATTCATGATGATGATTCCTCCATATGAGCAATTTCTTCCTTCATATCGTTTCATCAGTGCCCAAGCAGTGCAATTGAATTCAAACTTTGAGCGAGTGAAGGTGTACAATTTTCAATATGTAAATATTGTTGCACCTCAAACCGTGATTAACAATATTGTATTGGATGGTGCAACTGTTCCCGCAAATCAATTTACGCGCATCGGTGGTTCACGATTTTATTATGCAACTGTACAAATCACTGATGGCGTGCATACAGTATCAGCTCCAGAGCCTATCGGAATCTATGTATATGGATATGGTCCTGCGAATTCCTATGGCTATATCGGGGGAATGAGTTTTACATTATTTGATTTCAGACCACCAACTATCACTTCAAAGCAAGACTGCAAAACGATTCGAGGAATGGTCTATGATTCATCTGCAAGTGATTCCAGAATTAAGAGCATTGAAGTAGAATCTCAAAAAAATATTCAAGTCAATATCGGTGATTATTCAGGATTTCCGGATTCCGTATCATTTGATGCTACGATTAAGGATCCGTATTCTGATGCATCATTTATCTTGATAGCAAAAGACTCTGCAGGATATTCAACGCGAAAACAATTTGATGTGCCTGGTTTCACCGTTTTGGTGAAAGGAGATTCTATTCCGGTTTCCATACGAAAGGATGGTCCGATCAAAAGAGAATTCTGCTTTCCAATCACACTTTCCAATACCGGTACATTTCCTCAAGTGATTGATCGTATTAAGATTGAAGACCAAGGATCTGTTTCAATACGACTCAATTCTCCATTGCCAATCACAATTCAACCCGGAAAGTCAATAGATATTTCCATTTGTGCAATTGGTGATTCAATTGGTGAAAATACAGCGCGGATCATTGTAGAAAATGATTGTGCATCAAGACATGTCGTGGATATGTATGTAACAACAAATGCAGATATCACACCACCGGTTATCACAGCAGAAAGAAGTGATTGCGGAATTCCGGTCACTTTTTATATCAGTGATGAAACGCTTATTGATTCCGGTTTAGATAGTATCAATATTGATCAAAATGGAACAATCAATTGTAAGATTGACATCAATAAAACAGGTGATCGAGCGATAGTTTCTGTATCGGTGATAGATCAGTTTCAAGATGCCAAGTACACTATTATCATAGTAGATAAAGCCGGCAATCGAAAAGTTGTTTCCGATTCTGTACCTGGTCTTACAATCAAGATACGTGATCTCGAAGGTAATGAAATTGCATTTGTGAATTTCGATTCAACAGCTTTGGGCATCACACTTTGCGATACAATATTGATTGAGAATACCGGTAGATTTCCCATCATATTACCGCATATATATATGTCAAGAAATCTTGCATTCAGTATTCCGGTTTCACAGATGCCACTCACATTGGCACCTGGAGAAAAGAGTCCATTGGCAATTTGTTATCATCCATTGATGGCATCCAATGACATAGACTCAATGGAACAAGATACTGTTGGAATATATTATGGTTGTTCGGAAAAATTGATTCCACTGTCAGGCATCGGTGTTCAGTTATTAGGAACTGCAGGAACATATTGCGATGTGATTCTCCGCAGTGAAATTGTCACTGTTCCAGGTTTGATTGCAGGACCATATCCTCATCCATTGCAGGATCAAGGCAATATTGATATTGGGATTCATGTGCCGGGTCACATAAGCTTACGCATGCGCAATGCATTCAATCCAATGGAGACAATTAATCTCCATGAAGGGTATTTGATGTCCGGATTATATACTATTTCTTTCTCAACGGAAAAAATGTCTTCAGGACTTTGGACAATGGAGATTCTGATGCCTGAAGGCATACAAACAATTCCAATTCTTATTACAAAATAAATTCTCAATATTTGTAGAAATGCTGATGCTTGAAGGGGCATCAATAGCATATGGGTGTTTATCTATTTGAGGTGTGTATGCGACAATTTTACGCATTGTGTTGTATATGTTTGCTATCGATTTCCGCTTGTCGGGAAGCAAAAACAGGAAATGAAGAAAGTATTGATCTGCAGCAGTATGAATCCACGCTTGATCGTTCTGAAGAACTTTCTGATAAAGAACAAGAGCTCAGACAATTGGAATTGGATTTACAACAAAAAGAAGAAGAATTAGCTCGTAAGAATACTTCTGTTCCGGATCCTGATATCATTCAACAAGATCAACCCCGAACAACATATTCCGGAGTTCAAGGTGATTATCCTGAAGCGTCAAAACAACTATTAACTGCAAATGATTTGCGTTATACTTCCAAAGAAGTCTTGATCATTATGCGAAATGAAATATTTGCAAGACATGGCTACATTTTCAAGCGCGATGATTTGTATAATCATTTTGCAAAAAAACCATGGTATAATCCACAACATGAAGATGTGTCTCATCTGCTGACTCACATTGAAAAAGAAAATATTCGATTAATCAAAGCATTTGAAGATCTCTGAGGCAACATAGCATTAGCCCCAGAAGAGCGACATCATATTAGCCCAAGAAGGGCGAAATAGAAAGTATCCGAATGGAACATATACGGTTAACATAGTTCCATCTGCAGTGCGATTCTTGATATCCAGAAAATGAGAAGTGAAAAGTTGAGAATGAAATGTAAAAATGAAATAATTGAAGAACCGTAAATCAAAAATGAAATGTAAAATGTAGATATTCTTCAGTAATAATTTTACTTTCAATATTTCCATTTACCATTTCATTGTTCAATTCATCAATTTCTCCATTTTCTCATTCTTCAATTTGTTTGATTGCCCTCAGGCGAGAGGTGCCCGAAGGCGGGGGTGTGACTCTTAGTATGATGTCACCCCGATGGGGCTACTATGATTGCACCACGAGCGAAGCCGAGTGTTGCACCACGAGCGAAGCCAAGGGTTGCACCCCGAGCGAAGCCGAGGGGTAGATTTTTTCATTTCATTTATCAATTGCCATTCAACCTTATGATATCAGTCATTTTTCTTATCGCAATCAGCACTGCTCTTCACGCTCAGATTCCAGAACCTGTGCATATACTCATGAAGTATTATCCACAGATTGTGAAATATGAGAATAATCGAGTGTATTGCAAGAATGGCGAGTCATTTATCTTTGATGATGGGAAGAAGAAAAGTCCACAAGAATTGCTGGATAATCCGGACATAGAAGACATGTTTACATATACATATCAGCGTGGTGCATTATCGGCACCAATTGAGCGATATTTCGATCCGGGGAGAATCAGATATGAAGGATTATTCAAGGCGATCTATGGAAAAACAAAGAATGAAGTTGCAAAGAATTTGACGACGATTGTATGGTGTCCGAAAACTGCCCGACAAATGATCCGCATTTCCACCATAAATGACATACACAAGCGAGTGATGGAAATTTCAAAGGAATTGGATGAGCATCCGGATTGGAAAAAATATGTGTCAAATATCGGAGGGACATTCAATTGGAGAAATATTGCCGGCACAAATCGCATCAGCTTTCATAGTTTCGGCATCACGATGGACATCAATACTAAGCATTCACATTATTGGCAATGGGTATGTGATTGCACCGATGAAAACAAAATCCTCACCTATCGCAATGCAATCCCACAAGGCATAGTGGACATCTTCGAAAAACATGGGTTTATCTGGGGTGGCAAATGGTATCACTTCGACACCATGCATTTTGAATTCAGACCGGAACTGGTGTGGAAATAATAGCCCCAGCGGGGCGACATGTGGAATCGCATTATGGAAGAGGCGGATAATTGATTTGCCCCCAATCTTTTGAGTTATTTTTCATCATAACATTGATTACTCTCAACAAGAAACCATACATGAATGAATTACATATTTTCATTTGTTCTCTATTCATACTACTTTCAAATGTTGCAGCACCATGAATCACTTGATTTCTTAGGACATACACTCTTTGCAAAATAGAATTGCAATGATTAAGCGTATTTCTATTATCTCTATCAATATGCATTCGTACATTGGAAGTTTCATACTCTTCAAGCCATCCTTCTTCTTGCATATGAATCGAAATCCAGAAGTTTCTGAAGAGATATTGATTATTCATCAATGCATCAATAAGTCCAACTTGCTCATCAAAGACATACGAAGAAATCAGATGAGAGCTATCTTCATCCAACAATTCCTGCATGAATCTCCAAATTCGAGCATATTCCGTTTCACCCATTTTTTCAGGTGGTATTGAATAGCAAGAGTTAAATCCAATCCACCCTGATAGAAATGACAAATCATCATTTACATTCTCTTCACAAGCATAGAGCCAAGATATGGCTCTATGCATGCGAATGGCATTGTCTGAATAATTTTCCTGTCCAAATACTCTTTCTTTAGCATCAAAGAGTTCATGAGAGTTTGCGTACATATGCAGAAATCCTGAATTAGATAGTTATTGTCTCAGCAACTTCTTCAAAATAACAAAATGCATTAGCAAGTCGCATTTCATCGGGAGTTTTACAGGGTGCATCAAATAATGCAGTATTCCCAATCATTATAAACAATGCCTTCGCTCGACTTACTGAAACATTGAATCTATTCGGTGAAAAGATAAAATCCATTCCTCGAGGGGCACTTTCAATATCTGAGCAAACAGTTGAATACAATACAATAGGTGCTTCTTTACCTTGATATGAGTCTACTGTTCCCGGAATGATCAATGTATACAAGTAGTCTTCATACTGATTAACAATATCTTGATATTCAGCCTCATACTGTGCAAGAGTATTTTTGTAGACATTTGTTCTTCTACTCATACCTGGATCATCTTTGAATTGAGCGATCACATTCAATCTATCAATAATATCTTGTCCATTAGGTAATGTTAATA
>JALRFC010000152.1 GCA_023253875.1 Candidatus Kapaibacterium sp. | reverse complement strand
AATATTGGTTCATATCATACGCATAACTGTCAATTTTGGCCACCGAGAGGATTAGATTCTTGCATGTCGAGCGGAAGCGCATATCGCTCACGTTCAAATTATTCTCAAGAAGCATGCTTCAAAAATGCACCGATGACCAATCCCGGTTCTATCATGAGTTATTGTCATCTCACGAATCCATCCCGAACCGTTGCATTTACATTTCTTCCTCGAGTGTCAACCTATCTTCGCAATTTCTTGGAAAGTCGTTCTTGTATCGAGCCAGCCACTCAATCAACTGTAAGAATGATCTATCCATGGGGACAACAGACATTTGTGGTA
Organism: Candidatus Kapaibacterium sp.; assembly: GCA_023253875.1. Classification (GTDB taxonomy): domain Bacteria; phylum Bacteroidota; class Ignavibacteria; order Kapaibacteriales; family UBA961; genus UBA961. The sequence continues at coordinate 4,815 of JALRFC010000152.1, read as the reverse complement.
GGAACACAAACACCAATTGAATGGACTTCACATAGAATAACCAATGTGAATATAGATTTCAGCACTGATGGCGGTGTCAATTGGCGAACGATATTTGCTTCAAGACCTGCGGTTACAGAAGCCAATGGTACAGGTAGTTTTCTGTGGACAATTCCTGATAGTCCAACCACGAAAGGAAGAATTCGTATAGTGGATGCTTCTAATAATCAGATACAAGATACTTCTTGGGCTGATTTTTCTATTGCTAAAGCTACTATTTCTTTGACGACAGATTTAACATCCAAAAAGTTTGGATTAAAAGAGAGAATTGTTCTGAATTGGACAAAAGAACTCGTGGATCGCGTTCGCATTGAATTCTCTTCCAATAATGGATCAACTTGGTCACTCATTCGCGATTCATTATCAAACACCTCATTTACCGTTGATGTACCGGATATTGAATCCAAGAATTGCTTTTTTAGAATAGTGGATGTTGCTACAGGAAAACTCATCAGTCAATCAGCAATATTTGAAATTGGCAAAGAGCAATTGACATTATTGCAACCTGAAAATAAAGACACGCTCTGTCTTGGAAAGCCTTATACTATTACATGGTCACAATCCTATATGTCCAATAGCAAGATATTTATTGAATATAGAAGTATTGGTCAGACTACCTGGAAGAGAATTTCATTATTGGGTCATGATGCAGATTCTTCTAAATTCTCATGGACCATGTCAAATGTCACTGCAGGCACATATCAGTTTAGAACTGTATATAGACAAGATACATCACTTTCAACCCAACCAATCACTGTCTATATCAGCAGTGATGGATCTTGTGCAACAGCAACATCCATGAACGAAGCAGAAATTTCTGCATTCTCGGTATATCCAAATCCAACAAGTGATATCATGAAAATATTGCCCTCACATGAGGTATGTGCATCACCTTCAATCATTATTGCAGATAATGCAGGAAGAATTATGCTTGAGTTATTGGATACATACATTGATGCAATGAATGGTATTGACATCTCTGTCAAGAATGTACCGATCGGATCATATTTTATCACGCTCAATTGTAATGATCGCAGATTTACACATAGTTTCACCATCCAACGATAATCGGACATAATCATCATCATGTTACAATCACTGATTGCCGCCTCACTACCATATATTCCAAAATCAATAGTCAAATCGGTTGCATCACGATATATAGCCGGTTCTACTTTAGAAGAAGCAGTCCGTACCGTACAATTACTTGCACAGAAAGGTGCATCATCCACGATTGATGTACTCGGTGAATTTGTTTCCACAAAAGAACGTGCACTTCATGAATTTTCAAGTTCAAAAGAAGTACTCAATGCAATTCAACAGTATGGTTTACCCGCATATCTTTCCGTGAAGCCAACGTCTTTGGGATTGGGAATTGATCCTGATTTTGCATATCAACAGATCAGAACTTTGGTAGAAATGGCCCAAACATTTGGTGCATTTGTTCGCATGGACATGGAGAATTCACCATATACCACACAGACAATTGACATGTATAAAAAACTTCGACATGAAGGATTTGACAATTGTGGTATCGTCATACAGGCCTATCTTCACAGAAGCGAATCTGATATTCTTTCATTATTGGATTTAGACCCGAATATCAGATTATGCAAAGGTATCTATCGTGAAAGTCCCGAGATAGCATATACGAATCCAGATGATATTCGTAATAATTATAAGAAACTCCTTAGACTACTCTTAAAACATGCATCAAAAACAGGTATTGCTACGCATGATGATATTCTCATCAATGATGCAATGCAAGTCATAGCTACAGATGCAATACCCACTAACAACTATGAATTTCAAATGCTCCTAGGTGTTCGTGAAGAAAGAAGAGATGCGATTCTGAAAGCAGGACATCAGATGCGAATTTATGTACCATTTGGGGAAGATTGGTATGGCTATTCAACGCGCAGACTTAAAGAAAATCCACAAGTTGCTGGATATGTATTCAAAGCACTATTCAGAAAAGGTTGATATGCGAATACACATTCTTCCAGTATTGATTGTTGGATTCATCATTTTTCAACCATTGTTTGGGTGCACCAAATTACAAGTAGATACATCACCACTTTCTATTGCAACATTCAATATTGCATGGCTTGGTGATGGTGAAGGAAATGATGTCATATCGAGAACACCCGAGGAGTATATGTTGATTGCGGATGTGATCAAAGAAACATCTGCTGATATTATCGCATTGCAAGAAATTGAGAATATGGCTGCAATGAATAAAGTTCTGACTCATTTACCAGATTATACAGCTATTCTCAGTACAAATGGTAAAGCACAGAATGTAGGATTCCTGTATAAAAAAACGCTCACAGTTGAATCACTTGGCGAATATGCGCCTATAGCAATTGATCCTAATCGCAATAGACCGGGATATGTGGTGAAAGTAAAAAAAGGAAATTTTGATTGCTATCTCATGTCAGTTCATTTTAAATCAACATCACGATTCGATTCCACAGATGAAATGCGTACTGCATCTCGCATCATGAGAAGAGAACAATCACAAAAAGCAATGAATTGGATAGATTCCATCACTTCAAACACCATCGATCAAGATGTATTTATTGTGGGTGATTTGAATGATTTTCCAAAAAGAGAAAAAGAACCCACATTACAAGCTTTGACATCATCGCCTAAAATAACTTTTCTGACATCTACCTTGAAGAGTTGCAAGTATCAACAGTTTTATGTGATAGATCATATTATTGCATCTACTTCAGCATATTCACGATTCTTACAAGGTACCGAACGCATCATTGATATCCATTCAATGTATCAGAAAGATATTGCGGAGAAAATCTCAGATCATTGCCCAATTGTCATGCAATTTGATGTCACACAACCTGATAATGATTAAGACATGAAAAAAATCATCATTGCTGTGATTGTTTTTTTTGCCGGACAATCCTTTCTTGAAGCCCAACCATATCAACAATTGCTTGATTGGCAAATAGCACAATCCAAACGGTGCATGGATGCTGTCCTGAAGAAAGACTTTCAAAAAGCTTATGAGCTCTTCACTCCAGAAATGAAGAAAGAATTCTCACGAGATACATTTGCTATTTTTTGGAATCTCTTCGAAAAGAAAGCAGGAAAGCCATATCGGATTTTCAATAGTAGAATTGACATAGACAATGAAGACACAAATCTTGTCACTATCATTCAATCCATACGATGTTCGAATGGTAACTGGGATATTCGCATGTCTTTCAAAGGCTCACATCTTATTGATGGTTTTTATGTAGATGAATTTAAACCTCGATATGATAGAAGAGCATATACAGTGCCTGAGTATGTTAATGCAGATAGTATCAAGGTACGAACGCTCACAATTGGGAAGGGAACTGATTGGGAGACTGATGGTACGCTCACCTTACCGCTCAAAAGTGGTAAGTATCCAATTGTGATCATCATCCATGGAAGCGGTCCGCTCGATGAAGATGGAACATATGTAGCAAATAAACCATATGCAGATTTAGCATGGGGATTGGCGTCCAAAGGAATAGGTGTATTACGCTTCACCAAAAGAACAAGAAAGTATTACTCAGCCATCAAAGATAAAGGAATTGAGATTACTCCTGATGTGGAAAGTACAGAAGATGCCATTGCTGCATTTAATGCTGTGAAGACATTTCGTGAAGCAGACCCTGAGAATATATTTTTATTGGGTCATGGAACAGGTGGAATGATCATCCCTAGAGCTTTACAATCCCTCAAAGATGTGAAAGGAATGATACTTATGGGTGCTCCTGCAAGAGCATTGCCTGATGTCTTGATTGAACAATTGGAATATGTATTGACTCTTGATACACTCATTGAGAAGAAAGATGCTGGTATCAAACTAGAGAAATTGAGAAAACAATATAAAACCGTTACCTCACCAATGCTTTCAAAAGATACTCCATCAGAATATCTTCTACTCGAAACACCACCTTCGTATTGGTTGTCATTACGCAATTATGATCAAGTGCAGACACTTAAAAAAGCAAAGAAACCTACATTGATTTTACATGGTGAAAGAGATTTTCAGGCAACCATGAAAGATTATGCTCTTTGGGAAAAAGCACTCATCGGCAAACAAGGTGTTTCAGGTAGTAAAGCCATTCACTATCCTCTATTGAATTATCTCTTTCTTGAAGGTGTGGGAAAGGCAAGTCCTTCGGAATATGCAATCTTTGATCATATACCAGAAGAAGTCATGAATGACATTTCAGCATGGATTATGTCAATCATGAAGCAATAATGATTCATTGATTGGAGCCAATAGCCGGACTTGAACCGGCGACCTGCTCATTACGAGTGAGCTGCTCTACCACTGAGCTATATTGGCCATACTTGAAGCAAAATACTATCTTCATTCATGTTCTCAAAATGTCCTTCCATGAAATTTCCAATCAGCGATTGTATCATCATCGGAGCCGGAGCTGCTGGTTTATTCTGTGCTGGAAGAATTAGCCAACAGGGAAAACACGTGGTCATACTTGAGCACAATGAACATCCCGGAAAGAAGATTCGTATCTCAGGAGGAGGCAGGTGTAATTTCACAAATCGAGTAGTCACTGCTAAACAGTTCATTTCTGATAATCCCTATTTCGCCGTCTCAGCACTCACTCGATATACTCCTGAGCATTTCATCTCTTTGATAGAATCATATGGGATAGCCTATCATGAAAAAACATTGGGGCAATTGTTTTGTGATCATTCATCTAAAGACATCATACAGATGCTGTTGCAAGAATGTGATCAAGAGCATGTTGA
>JALRFC010000151.1 GCA_023253875.1 Candidatus Kapaibacterium sp. | reverse complement strand
CTGTTTTTTCAGCCTCCATTTGTGCGCCGGCTACGCCATACATTGTTGGTATGCTTGGTCCATAAATATCTGCATCCAAAAGGCCTACACTTGCACCTCTTTGTGCGAGAGCAGCTGCAAGATTAGCGGCAATGGTTGATTTACCTACGCCACCTTTGCCTGATGAAACAGCTATGAGATGTTTGACCGTAGGCAATACATTCGGATTTGTTGCTCTTGGTGAGATTATTTCTCGTACATAAATTCGAATTTCATATCCTTCGGAAATCTTCAGAATATTCGATCGAATCTCATCTTCAATACTTTTTGCAATCCAATGTATCGGGGGATATAATTCTATATATAATGAAATTGTCATTCCATCAATCTCAATAGCCTTTATTGCAGAGAGATCTTTGAGGCTATAACCTAAATCAGGGTCTTGAATTGAATCAATGACATCTCGAATAATGTGTTCATTCATGTGTATGTGTATTATTTGATTGACAGAATTCCATCAATACTCCACCGGTTGAACGTGGATGCAGAAATGCAATGTGCATATCATGTGCACCGGGTACTGGTGTTTCATTGATAAGTCGTATACCATTAAGTTGTGCTTTCGTCAAATCATCGTGAATTGCATCGGATGTGAATGCTATATGATGTATGCCTTCGCCTCTTTTTTCAATAAACTGTGCAATTGGTGAATCCTCAGAAGTTGCAGCAGTAAGTTCTATTAATACGCCATTGAGTGAAAAAGAAGCAATGCGAACCTTTTGCATTTCAACAGTTTCTTCATGAAATGCGACAATATCAAACATGTTGGCATATAATCTTTTACTTACTTCCAAATCCCGTACTGCTATTCCAATATGATTGATTCCTTGAAGCATTAGTTTTTCCTCATGACTAGTTCTGCATACACTTGTTCAGCAGATTCCAACTCTTGTAGAGTATTGATTCCCATGAATTCGGATGCTTGCAAAGAGGGAATAGCATACACCGTATGTTGTGTACCATGTAGATATCCTATGATATCAGTCAAGTAATACTCACCTTGTGCATTCTCATTCGAGATATTATCAAGTGCTTTAAAAAGGGCATCAGATCTAACTAAAAACATCCCGGTATTGATTTCTTGGATTGCTTTTTGAGTTTCAGATGCATCTTTCTCTTCAACTATCCCTATGAAATCTCCATTGGAAGAGCGAAGAATTCGACCATATCCTTTGGGTTCATCAAGAAAAGTTGTGACCGTTATAGCATCCGGAATAGTTGGTAATAAATTAGTCTGTGAGAGTAGTTGTTTCAATGTTGCAGTTTGGATCAATGGTGTATCACCGGTCAGAATAAGAACATGACCTGAAAAGTTTTGTAATCGTTCTTTGGCTTGCATGACTGCATGTCCAGTTCCCAATTGCTGTAATTGATATGCAGGTGAGAGTGTTGGAAAATGCAATGAAAGGTATGCTTCTACCATTTCTTTTTTGAAACCAATCACAGGTATGATATGCTTTGGCTTCAAGGGTATAATAGCTTCTATGACATGACCTAGAAGCGGTTTTCCTGCGAGTTCAGCCATGACTTTGGGTTTTTCCGTCAAACCCATTCTTGTACCTTTTCCTGCAGCCAATATGATAATAGCTAAGTCCATTGTTACCCATTCATAATGGTTTGTGCTTCTACAATATGCGATGTATGTACAATCTCATTGGATTCATTTACCAAAACAATAGTTGGCGCATATTCTTTGGCTTGATCTTCAGACATAGATGCATAGCTGATGATAATAATGCGATCACCAATCACTCCTTTTCTTGCAGCCGCTCCATTCATACAAATGGTTTTGCTTCCTCTTTCTCCGGGAATGACATAGGTTTCCAAGCGTTCGCCATTATTGATATTGACAATCGCTACTTTCTCATAGGGCAATAAATCTGCCGCATCCATGAGATCTAAATCAATAGTTAGACTTCCTTCATAATGCAATTCTGCTTGTGTGATCGTTGCACGATGAATCTTAGATTTAAACATTATGCGCTGCATTGCGCAATCCTCAAAATTGATATATGTTCGGTTCAAAAACGCAGGAGTTGTTCCAATCGTTCCTTGATGAGTTGTGTTGTTGGAATCACTGCATCCATCAATTGTTTATTGTATGGAATTGGAATATCCGGTGTTGCAAGACGCATGACAGGTGCATCCAAATATGAAAATGCTTCTTCGGTAATAGTTGATGCAATTTCAGCACCAAATCCTGCAGTGATTGCATCTTCATGTGCGATGAGACAATGTCCGGTCTTTTTCACAGAGTTCAAGACACATTCTTTATCCCATGGACTAATAGTACGTAAATCAATGATCTCAAGGGAATAGTCATTCAATTGCTTTTGTACCTCAAGTATGCGATGTACCATTTCACCCCAAGTGACGATGGTTACATCTGTGCCTTCGCTTAAAATATTTGCAACTCCAAATGGAACTATATGGTGATCACCGGGATAATTACCTCGACCCGGAAGAGTATCGAGAAGATTTCTATGCTCCAAAAATACGGTTGGATCATTCCCGCGAATGGCAGATCGCAATAGTCCTACTGCATCTTGGATTGTGCTTGGGAAAGCGATTCTCCATCCAATTGTATGAGCAAAAATTGCTTCACCTGAAACACTATGCCATGGATCGCCTACGACTTTGCTATGCCCAACAGGAATTCTCACAACAAATGGACAAGCAAATGTATTATTGGTTCTCCAACGAACTGTACCGGCATCATTGAATTGCTCCATAGCCGGATCGAGATATTTTCTAAACTGTATCTCCGGCACAGGCATGAGACCAGCATATGCAAGTCCTAGTGAACGACCAATGATTCCTTCTTCAGATAAAGATGTGTCGAAAACTCTATCTGCTCCATGACGTAATTGTAAGTCAATAGTGGCACCATGTACTCCGCCTTTGACTCCAACATCTTCGCCGAATATCATCAATCGAGGATTGATCAGAAGTTCTGTATCAAGAGTCTTACGAATCCCTTCAATGAAATTCATACGTTTTGATTCGCTCTCTTCGGTTAGTGAATGCAAGCGAACATTCTCAGGGGCAAGACCGCCAATGCTTTGATTGACTCCATCATGAAACACATGATTGAGAATTCCTTCTGAAGTAGGGAATGGCTTTGATAATGCTTTTTCCAATCCTTCACGAACACATTGCTCACATTCTGTATATAGTGCATCCCATTCTTTTTGCTTGAGATATTTCTTTTTGATCAAAAACTTCTTGATTGAGTGAAGGGGATCTCTATCCAAATCCTTCTGTTTTTGCTTATCTGATTTATAGGTCTGAGTGTCTTTCCCTGAATGCCCGCAAATTCTTGGAACATCGAGTCGAAGAAGAACAGGTGAATGCCTTTTTCTCGCATGTTGAATGGCATCATAAATCAATTCAGCGGTTTCTTCAGGATCAGTGCCATCACCTTCCAATATCAAGAGATTAGAAAATGCAGCCAAGTTATGCGCGATATTTGATCCAGGTGTCTGATAATCCCCGGTTACAGAAATTCCATAATTATTATCCTCGATGAAGAATATCATTGGGAAATTCTGTGTCGTGGCAATTGTGAGAGCTGACCAAAAGCCATTTGTTGCGCAAGAAGCATCTCCACCAAGTGCAATGGCAATTGATTCATTCCACTCTTCTTCTTCCAATACAGTAGACCGATAGACTGCAGCTTGAGCCCAACCGACTGCTGGTGTATATTGAGCACCTACATCACCACTGGCAGGCATGATTGTAACACCCTTTCTCGGTGGAAGATGATGTACAACACCAATATCTCTGCCGCCATTAAGACTACCGGAATTGGAAATTGGTCCTGAAAAAGCTTCTTCTATTGTCATTCCCGCTGCAAGAACAAAAGGTCTTGAGCGATAATACACGGTTGCCCCATCATGTGGATTGTTCAAGAAATGAGCCAATATAATCTGCCCCAATTCATGACCTTTTGAAGAAAATTGATAGAGAACCTTGCCTGATGGAGCAAGTTCTTCCTCTTCAATTGTATCAATCAGACGAGAAATGACTAATGTTTTGGCTATTCCAATCCAATCATCTTTAGAGATATTCATATGATAAAGCGTGTTGATTCAAGAATGCAAGAATGCAAAATTACAAATACTCGGACTTTGTTTCATGGACTTATTATAGACTTTTGACAATAAATATGATGGAATTGCATGAAGATGCAGTGCCATTTCCCTAAATTTGCAGGAAAATATACCATCTATCTCATTCTTTGTCTCGTGAGGCATTATGTCATCGAACAAACTCGTATATGCTATGATTATTTGTTGCCTAATTATTGGCAGTACATTTAGTGCAACTGCACAATTCACGCAACCATATTTGGTTAAAGAAGCTTTACCAAATGTGAAAAAGGCTGCAACTGATTCAGGTTGGGTAAATCCGGTAATCACTGCAATTGCTACCATAGGTGATACAACCGGACTTGGTCAAGCAGGAGCTTTGCTCGGAGGTGGTTTTGACCTTAAATCCGGACGTTCCACTTTGTGGGTCTATATTGTTTCCATAACCGACGGTACAGGAAATCCCGGTACTAAACTACTCGCATATATCAAGGTGCCAATCCTTGGTTTCCAACAAGTTCCATTACCTGCAGATGCAGTTCCAGGCGATATACCTTTCCAACCTCAAGATTCAGTACCTACTTCGACCATGTTGAATTCTGATGCTATTGCAACAAAAATCAATGCAAATGAATCATATCAACAATTCTCAAAAAATAATCCCAAAGCAAAAGCTGCATTTATTGTTCTTTTTACAAGCCCATTTGATATTCCTGAAACACCTTTTACTGCAGGAACTGCTTTGTGGAATTTCAATTTTTCTGATCAATCAGATTCATTGGCTCCAAGCATGACCTGCTTTGTCAATGCCAAATCCGGTGAGTCTTTTTGCTTTGAGACAGGTGAAGTTGTTTCTGTTAATGAAGACATTTCTCATCAATCCACAATGGAATTGATGCAACATCCAATTCCACATGGAGTGAATGGACAATTGAATCTTCCAAAGGATGTTATATCTGCCAATATTGATATCATTGATTTGTTTGGAAGAATAGTGTATTCTTTTGATCAAATCCAGAATGGTACGCAAATGCTTCAATTGCCACAACTTTTGCCAGGTGTATATGTTGCCAGATTACATCAAGCCGGCAATTTTTCA
>JALRFC010000150.1 GCA_023253875.1 Candidatus Kapaibacterium sp. | reverse complement strand
CGATAAAACCATATTTCCTGTCAACATTCACAGCAATGATGCATGTGATCTCCGATATCGTTAAACCTCAATTCGGATTTTATAATCCGATCTTCCCGCCACCGAAATACTCCTGATGTACATACCCATGTATAGTGATACATGGAATTTTTTCATCAATTGGAGTTTTTCATGAAATATCTTCAGATTATATCTTTGTATATGTTCACGTATTGTTGCGTTGCATTCTCTGCACTGAGCCAATCAAAAAAACAATACAATTCAGATTCAACAAAAGTCATTGCAAAAGATATCACCGTTTCTGCTTTACGACAACCTGAACAAAATTTAGAGGTTCCACTAGCGGTTACCATACTTAGTCTTCGTGATATTCAATTAAAGCGTGGGTTTGGGATCGACGATATTCTTCAAACTGTACCGGGTGTTTTGGTACAAAATCGCTCCGGCAATCAAGATCTTCGCATTTCAATTCGCGGTTTTGGTGCTCGTGGGGCGGGTGAACGGTCCAATGCCGGTACCACTCGCGGTATTCGGGTTTTGGTTGATGGGATTCCCGAAACAGAACCTGATGGCCGGACTGCTTTGGATTTTATCAATCCACTTTCGATTCAGTCTGCTGAGATTTTACGTTCAAATAGTTCATCATTATTTGGAAATGCTTCGGGAGGAGTGATAAGTTTTTCCACTGTCCCAAAAGAATCAATAACAAAACTCACCTTTCAAACACAAATTGGTAGTTATGGTTTGCAACAATACACTCTGCAAGCCCAAGGCATGACAGATTTGGGTTTATTCTATGCAACAATCGGAAAAAGTTCATTCGATGGATGGAGAGCTCAATCGCAAAGTGATGCTCTGCAAATAAGTGCAGGATTCGTGAATCAGATATCGGCTAGAACAAAAGTCGGTGTGCATATACTAGCTGGTAATGTCAATTTCCAAGTGCCTGGTCCACTCAATCTTGCACAATATCAACTAGATCCTTCGATGAGTGCCGATACTTCCACATTTACCCCCACATTCATTCAAAGAAATGAACGAAGAAATAATACAGCAGGAAGAATCGGTATAAGTGTAGATCATGCTTTGTCAGAAACACTTTCACTCAGTGCAATGACATATCTTCAAAGTAAATACTTACAAAGATCAGAACGCAATACATTCAGAGATTTCACACGATATCATACCGGCGGAAATACGATCATTAAATCTGCGAATCAAGTATCTGCAACATTACATAGTTTATTCATGGCCGGAATGGATTATCAATATCAAGATGGGGCGATCTTGTTTTATAATCTTGTGAATGGGAATCGCGGAAATATACTGCGCACGAATAAAAGAGAGGGTGCGCAAAATCTTGGATTCTTTCTTCAAGAGGAATTGATGTTTGATGATCAATTATCAGTGATTCTAGGTGGTCGATATGATAAAGTCTCTTATTTCAATGAGACCTATATTGATGGAGCATTGCCTATTTTCAATGGACAAGATATGTCGTATGAGCGTTTTACTCCAAAAGCCGGTCTTACATGGAGAATGAGTGAGGATATGTCACTCTATGCAAATATCGGTGGTGGAATTGAAGTTCCTGCAGGCAATGAAACTGATCCTCCGGCATCACTCAGTGCATACTTGATCAATCCACTACTCAAACCAATTGAATCTACTTCATTGGAGATTGGATATAAAGTACAATCTCATATGGATGATTGGCTTGGTTTGGGTCAGGCAGAAGTAAAGTCTGACATAGCACTCTATGCTATTTCAACCATTAATGCTATCATACCATATGCGGGTGGGAGATTCTATTTCAGCGCGGGAAAAACACAAAGAACCGGTCTAGAATTTGGTCATAGTGTTCGATGGGATAATGGCTTATCCATGAACATTTCAGTAACAGCTAGCAAGAATGTATACGTTGACTATATCATTGATTCAATTGTTGATGGAACAAGTACAGGTGCGAAGTTCATTGATTTTTCACAGAATGAAATTGCGGGTATTCCATCCATGTTTGGCACTGTACAGATCAAATATGCTCCTGAATATCTGAAAGGATTTCAATGTGGAGTGGATTATCGTCATAGCGGTACATACTATGCTGATGATGCGAATACATTGAATGTTGATGCATTTGACATGGTTGATTGTTCTGCTTCCTATGAATTGGAAATCAATGAATCACTTAGTTTGAAATTCTTTGGAAGAGTGATGAATATATTCGATACAGCCTATATGTCGGGTGTGTGGATTAATCCGGAAAAACCCAAGTTTGCTGATCCTGCCTATATCGAACCGGGATTACCAAGAAATGTCTCTGGTGGAATTGCCATTACATGGAAATGATTCTCAATCCCGTGCGGTTCATCGCACGGGATATTTTTTGAGTATCTTTGCCATTATTATGTTCTTAACTGATTGAATTGTAGTGAACACTATCGTAAAAAATATCTATAAACGCCTCCTGTATTTTGGATTCGATGCCAAGAGATTCCTCGAAGCTTTATCACCCAAAAAGACTTCTTGGTATGAAAGAGATTTGCAAGAATTGAAGAAGCAAAAGGGGGATGATCAAACCTTTTCTTTTGGAACGCCTTTTCCGATTTTGACTGATAAAGATGATCAAGGCGGAGTGATGAAAGGACATTACTTCCATCAAGATCTCTTCATCGCAAGAAAGATCCATGAAGCAAAGCCCGAAAAACATGTGGACATAGGATCAAGAACCGATGGCTTTATTGCACATGTTGCATCATATCGTCACATAGAACTTCTTGATATTCGGCCCATCGAAAGTTCAGTGAAAAATATCTCTTTTCGTCAAGCTAATTTGATGGAATTACCGAAAGATTTGTTGAATTATACGGATTCAATTTCTTCGCTTCATGCGCTTGAACATTTCGGACTTGGCCGCTATGGCGATCCAATAGAATATTGGGGATTTCTAAAAGCAATTCAGAATATCACGATGATGCTCAAGCAAGGTGGTACATTTTATTTCTCGGTTCCAATTGGACCACAAAGAATTGAATTCAACGCACATCGCGTTTTTTCCATTGCATATCTGATTAATCTCTTGCAAGAACACTTTGACATCTCATCCTTTTCTTATGTGGATGATGCCGGTGAATTTCATGAAGACATAATTTTGTCAGAAGATATGATTGCACATAATTGTCATTGCAATTATGGATGCGGAATATTTATTCTCCTTAAGAAATGATCATTCCTCGAGTGGATCCGGATTGTCTGAAGCCAAGCGAACATGTCCCGGATTTTTCAGTGTGAGAAAATAGAATATCAAGAGTGTTGTAATGCTGCCTACAATAAGGAAAGTTGTACTCGCACCAATCATTGACCACAAAATCCCCGTCAAAATACTCGCAATCATCAGAGTGATGCTTTGAAAACCAAGAAATGTGCCAAGTGCAGTCCCCAAATCCTGCGATTCACATGTATTTGAAATCCATGCTTTGCTGATTCCCTCTGTAGCCGATGAATATATGCCATATGCAAAAAAGAAAAAGAAGAAAGGGGTTCCGCCGGACATCAAAGCCATACCGAAATAAAGAATTGCATATGCACATAAGCCAATAATCAGCATCGCTTTGAGGCCAATGCGATCAGCCAATATGCCAAGTGGCAATGCCGTGACAGCATAGACCAAATTGTAAAAGATATAAATGGAAATAATGGAAATATCATCCAATCCATCTTGCTTCATTTTGAGCAAAAGAAAAAAATCAGAAGCATTGAACAATGTGAATGAAAGCAATCCAATAACAACCTTTTTATATTCATTCGAACTTTTGCTCCAATAGTTCAGGAAAGTAAAAGCAGATATCTCAGGGTTAGGTTTGCTAAGATGAACTTGCGAATCAGTCACAAAAAAAGTGAGTACGACAGAAATTGCTGCCGGAATAGCTGAAAGAAGAAATAATGCCTGGTAATTACCGGGATGATAATACAGATAACCCAAAGCAAGTAATAATCCAATCACTGCTCCGGTGGTATTCATAGAACGATGGAATCCAAACACTCTCCCTTTATGTGAATTGGTCGTTTCAGTAGATAGAATCGCATCACGAGCACCTGTTCTAATGCCTTTTCCAAAGCGATCTGCTGATCTTGCCAGCAATATGAGAAATGGATCTCTGAATACTCCGATGATTGGTTTCGACAATGCAGTCAAGGCATAACCAAGTCGCACAAATGGCATTCTCTTTCCCGCCAAATCAGATGCTTTTCCAAAATATCCTTGACTAAGACCTGCAATTGCTTCTGCAATACCCTCCAGAATTCCAATCCATAAAATCGAAAAACCAATTGATTGTAAATATATCGGCATGATTGGATAAATCATTTCAGATGTGATATCCGAAAACAAACTCACCAAAGAAAGAAGCCAGATTGGGCGCGTGATGTATTGAGTCATTCTATTCATATGACACAATTTACGGGAATCAAAGAATTAACATTCACGGATAATAGAATTTGCTGTCCATCGTTAATGCACGCCGCTTATTTGTGTTCATAAATCAGGAGGATAATATGATTGAAGAATTGTTTAAGAAGTTAGTCAAACAGACCACACCAAATGGATTTGAATTCCTTGTCTATGACTGTATACCCAATGCAATAATTGATGATTTTGGAAATAGATATGTGATTGTGGGTGATGGTCCCCATAAACATTTGTTTACATGCCATTTGGATACATATCCACTATTGAATATTTCCGAACAGATCACAATCATTGCAGATGGAGATATCATAAGAACAGATGGGAGAACATTGCTTGGTGCGGATGATAAAGCAGGTATGACTGTCATGCTATCCATGATTCAAGCCGGTGTGCCTGGAATCTATGGATTCTTTTTGGCTGAAGAAATTGGATTACTAGGATCCGAATTCGCAGCAGGTGATCGTACCTGGGAAGAACTTATGAAAGATGTTGGCGCAGTCATTTCTTTTGATCGGCGTGGCACTTCTTCGGTGATTACCCATCAAGGTGGAAAAAGAACTTGTTCGATCAAGTATGCAGATCAAATATGCAATGCATTTCACATGCATGATTTGAACCTTAAACCTGATAAAAATGGAAGCTCAACAGACTCACTCAGTTTTTTTAGAGCCAATAAACAATTGCAATGCACAAATATCTCAGTGGGATATGGAAATGCGCATTCCTATGAAGAATTTCAAGACATGGCATATCTCAAAAAACTCTGCAATGCTGTGATTCACATGGAATGGCCCTTACCGTGATCAGGACTTGGTATCCTTTCCAATCACAATGGTTCTTGCCTGTGAAAATGAAATACGTTTTCCATATGTAAGCATACCTACTGTAAACAACTTTGCT
>JALRFC010000014.1 GCA_023253875.1 Candidatus Kapaibacterium sp. | reverse complement strand
CTTCCTTTGAAATCATCACTATTCACGACTGCTGCCGCAGAAGGATACAATTCAACCAAGCGTTTTTTGGTGGCTTTAAGGAGTGAATCATCCTCAAAACTAAAAGTAATGACAATATCAGCCTTTTGATTAGTAAGTACTGATTGAGAGATGGTGATATTCATGAATATCCACTCATAAAATGGAAAAAAGAGAATAGTACTTATTCAGCATTATGCATGATCATACCGGAAAATGTCATTCCATTCACCGATATTCTCACAAAATAGGCACCACTGGGATATCCTTGCAAATTGATAGGCATGGATTGAGCATCAGTGGTTGAAATTCGTTCTTGGAACATAACTTGTCCAATACCTGAAACGATCTGTAATGTCGCTTCTATATCTCTTGGCAAACCAATCAACTGCACATTCGCAATCCCAGCATGTGTTGGATTTGGTGATATTTGAAGAGATGGCACAACAGATTCCGTTACGCCTTCATCAACGGAAACAGCATTTGTATTGACACGGAAAGGAATGATCTCGCGGTCGCCAAAGCTTGCATATACTCCGGATGGTTGACCATAATTCGCAGCTTGAGAATTAAAAATAATGGTTGAACCACCAACTTCGCGCAATGAATAATATCCTCTAGTAGATCCCTGGAAAATGGGATAAAGTCCATCACCCAAAGCCTCATCATAGATTACAAAGCGATAACATCCATTTTCCAAATCAAATGTATCACGTATTGTTGCTCCGTCTTGAAAATTGCCTCTTTCCTTGATCACATAGCCATCAGCATCCTGTATTTCATAGCGAATGCCATTCGGAATTCCGGACACAGCATCTGTTTTCAACATCAATGCAACTTTACCAGAGGTAGTCAACTTTGGATTAGAGAAAGAAACTGTTTTGATGTCTCCTAGATCAGATTCATCCAAGCGACCATTCGGTTCAAATACTTGCACTGTGAACGTATGATCTCCACTAGGGAAGTCTATGACAGGAAGCTCTATTTCTGATTCTTCCATGAAAGCAATATTTCCGGACCAATTAAAGTACTTGTCTTCTCCACTATCTATGCGATATCGTATAATCATGGAATTCAAGGTATTAGATCCTTGATTTTTAACGACTATCAATGGCTTTTGGCCTGGACACATCGGATTCATTCTTCGAAACTTATATGCACTGTTTGGCATTTTAATGTCTTCCAAGGAAACATTATTCATGTAATTGGACTTGGAATACAACAATTGTCCTTCTATGATATAGCTCGCTCTTTTTGATAAATCTTGATTTTCAAAAGGCTCCATGGCATAGGTAATTTCTACACTATCAGATCCATTGAAAAATTGCGTCAAATGATAATCCCAATATTGAACAACATCACCCGGACACCATCCGGCACGATTATAATACCATGTACCGGCTTGAGGATAAATTGGATTTTGTCCGCAATCTCCTCTCCATAAATATTGTTCAAACTTTTCTTCACCATTGATCAATATCTTATGGGTCTTTTGTGAGAATTCAGCTGCATTTTCCGTACCTCCGAATCCATGCCCTGTTGTCTGAAGACGCAATGTAATTTTGTCGGTCAATTGCAAGCGATTGAATTTCATGGGCTTCAAGAACTTCTCAATTGGATTTCCGGGATCGCCATATGTTGGATTTCCTGACCAAAACACTCGATGTTCATATGTTTCTCTCGCAGGAATACCTTCGATGAATGTAAAATCTAAATCGAATAATGATCCTTGTGACCAGCCATCATAAAACACCTTGATTTCTGTAGAATCTCTTAGGATATGAGCATAGTCAGTTACATCAAAATCCCATGTATAAGACCAGTTTTCATTGTGCCATTTACCATATGGTGTAATAAAGCGACCGATTTCAGTTTCATTGACAACCTCAAATGGTTTATATGCTTTTCTTGTACCTTTAATAAAAGTTGTATCTCCGGCAACATAGAATGAATCAACTTTTGCACCTGTTGCACTAAAGAGATAATTCCAATAACCTGCTTCATAAGCAGACATGGAATCAGTCACAAGAAAGGGTTTACTTTCATCTTTATACATCCAGACTTGAAATGCATCATTTGGCATAGTATCTGTTTTCTTAGCCGTTGCATTATACTTTGTTTTGAATGTGGGCTGGAGAGAGACTCTCAAAGAATCAGAAAATGCACCTGCTTTTGAAAACAATGGTGCATCAACCAAATTAGAATCCATGCGACCTGTTCTCGTGCGTGCATAGACTCTCATTGTATAGTCCCATTCTCCACATCCACCTTTTGGGCATGTCAAAGTGAAGTTCATGAAAACTCGTTCGAATCGCTTTTCCTGTGGAGGAAACTGTGCCCAACGATTTTGACTACCATACCAAGTCCAAAGGTATTTGTCAAATAGTTTAATCTTGGTTGTATCCCCTCTTTCTGCCAACAGATTCATCGTTCCAACCATTGGAACAATACATAACAGAAGAATAATGAAGCGTAGGAGTTTTTTCATGATATATTCTCTAAATACAATGCAAATAATCAATAAATGAATGGAACTATATGCTTGATTCCATCTTGTGCAATCAATTGGAAGAAGTATAAACCGCTGTTCAATAAAGGTAATCTGATGGAATGAGATTCAATCTCACCAGTATCATGCAATTTACCTGTCAAATCAATGATGCGATAATGATCACCTTTTTCGGTTTTGGAATGAATGATAATACCGCCATCTATAACAGTTATCAGGGGAATTTCCTTCTGCTCTTCAATAGAACTAGGAACATATGCTCCTGACAATGCAACTACGAGAGTTGCAATGTTTGTATTTTCAGGAACGATATGTAATTCCGCATTTTTTGTCCCCGGACCGGAAGGTGAGAATGTAATAGTTAACTCTACATTTCCCCCGGCAGGAATAGTTGAAAGTGTAGCAGGATTGATTGAATAGGCGGTCTGATCAGCACCTTTTATAGTCATCGAAGAAATGATTGTTTCTACATTTCCGGGATTTGTAAGTGTACACTTCTTCGTATTACCGGTCATGGATGCAACGGTTCCAAAATCAATCGAAGTGGCAGATGAAGTTAGTTTTGGATTAGGAATGAATGTGAAATTCTCAATCCATGCTAGAGAGCGATCAATCAGAGTTTTTCGAGCAGAACTATCGGTAATTGCAAATGGATGCAGTCCGAGATAGACAATTCGATTGGTACCTCTTTGCACACGCACTCCACCAATGGTATCACCCGTTGAACTTGTAGATAAAGCCAAGATTGGCGTGATGGAGGTATTTGCTTTATTCTTGAGCTTCATTGGATAGAACGCATAACTTCTCGGTGCACATGGTAATGTCAAACCATTTGAAATGGTATCACCTTGCACGCCATTCAGGCTATATGCGGTATTGCGAACCATATAACCGGCATAGGTCACACCCAATGTATCAAAGATTGGTACTTTGTCAAAGAACATATTATTCGTAATGAATTGTCCTGACAATAAGAAGGATACTCCCTTATTTCCCAAACCTAGCATGAAATCAGATTCAGCTTTGACTATTCTTCCGCTATCTGCACAATGCCAAATGAATCGTTTCAAAGATGTGAATTTGTCTATGTTTTGCATGAATTCATTTGTGGTCATTGCGATATATCTCTTCACTCCCGGTAATGCAATTGCATCAGAAAATGGGCCGACTGTTCCGCTAAGATTGTCTTGAACCAAAAATGCTTCCGATTCTTTGGAAACAATGGTAATCGGCGTTGCAGCATATGTTTTACCGGAGGCCTCAGCAAAAGTCAATATCACTTCACCAATTCCAGGTTGAGCTGATCTTTGAAATTCCATGGAGATCTCTTTCTTTTCTCCGGGATTCAGTGTGAATGTGGATTGTTCACCTGTAAGTTTCAATGTCCAGTCCTGCGGAGTACGAGGGGATTTTGCGAGCGATACAGAATTGTAGGTTATGGGAGCATTAGTCGCATTTCCAATGGACGTTTTGAGCATTATTACTCCCTGAGGAGGCAAAGCTTCAAAAACTGGTGAAATGGTGGGAGGAAAACTGAGTGTGGTTGAAATCATGGTTCCAATAGGCTTTTGAACACTTGTCGCTGCCTGGATGATTTCCAAAGTTCGAGGATTTTGCAGAAATGCAATGACATTCACAGTGCTATTCCATAATTCACCGCTTCCCTTTGTATAATTCAAGGTAATGGACTTTTTCTCTTTCGGATTTGAATTCCATATTGTTCCTTTTTCATCGGGCAACAGTGTCATCATTGAAGATGCGAATTCAGTTTGACCATTCGATGCAGGCAATGTTGTCACAATATTCGGAAGATTCACAAGATCGGTATATACCGCTGTATGAAGCACATAGTCTTTCAATTCAATCTCCGCATCAATATCAACTGTCACTTTCATTTCATTGCCACTAACAACTTCTTGTTTGATAGACATGGAAATTGGATATGGCATTTGTTGATCCAATCTTGCAAGATTCCACATTGCCAATGAATCTCTAGGGTCCACAGACTTATGTCCATTCACTCTGGATGCAGGCAATGCAGGTATGGCATATAATGCTCCCCTCGCATCATTATGCACAGTATTTGCTTTATAAAATGGATCACCGGGAGATGGGATATTCAAGTGATATTTCAGCGCGATGATTCCGCTATCGAGTTTTGCAACCACTTTCAATACTTTGTCAGCATCAACACATGGTTTACACGTGGCACTCGTGAATTCTTCTATCAGGACAAGTCGTCTGGGACTGCTTTGAGTAAAAGCTGAGTACTGAATAAGTAAAAACAGAGAAAGGAATATGATAACCTGCATGATTGCACCATGGTTTTTGTGAACATGGAAATGTGAGATTCCGTCAATTGAGAACAAAGATTCATAGAATTGACGGTAATGGCGCAAATTAGCCAAAGTAGAAGGCATGACCAACAGAATTTTGTCCCCAAATCTTGCTTGAGTAAAGAATCAAGAATTGATGTTTTTTCCGGAAAATATCTCTCTGATCACTTCTTCAACAGGCATTTCTGAAATGGATATATCTCGTACTGAAAAATGAGCCAGAAAATGCGAGGTGATTTGTGCTATTTCAGACTTTGGAACTTTGAATGTGATATGATCTTTGCCAATTTCAGAGACATAGTGATTATTGGGGATAGCATCATGTTCGATTTCCTGATCAATCATGATGGTCAGTATTTTTTCACTCGAGAATTGATCAACGAGAGCACTCAAAGCTCCATCATATTGAATCTTTCCCTCATCCATCAAGATGACTCTTTTACATAAAGCCTCAATATCATCCATATAATGGCTTGTCAGTATAATTGTTGTTCCCTGTTCTTTATTGAATTCAGCAATGAATTCCCGCAAGGAGTGTTGTGCGACGATATCCAAGCCAATTGTGGGTTCATCCAGAAAAACAACTTTCGGATAATGTAGAAGGGCACCGATCAATTCGCATTTCATACGTTCGCCAAGACTCAACTTTCGAACTTGGACATGTAATTTATCGGCAATGTCCAATCGTTCTGACATTTCTTTGAGTCGCTGTTGATAATCATGTTCAGCGATACGATACATTTCTTTATTTAGCAGAAATGAATCCCCGGCCGGCAAGTCCCACCATAGCTGATTTCTTTGTCCCATTACCAATGAGAAGTTTCTTCGAAATTCATTTTGTCTTTCCCAAGGGATAAATCCCATCACTGTTGCTATTCCCGAACTTGGATGGAGCAAGCCGGACAACATTTTCAATGTTGTCGTTTTTCCCGCACCATTGGCTCCCAGCATACCTACCAAAGCGCCTTCTTCGATTGAAAATGTGACTGAGTCTGCCGCTACAAATTCGGTATATTCGCGATGAAACAGCGATTTCACGGAATTCAGCAGACCGGGCTGTTTCACATGTGTACGAAATATTTTGGTCAAGGATTCTACATGAATCATGAGTTGATTTCCAATTAAGTATTTGCAATTTAGAGAATTGAATTCTTCAAAATACATCAGCATCATAATTGCACTGTTTTGCATTCAATCTTCATGCATCACTGTAGCAAAAGAAGATTCCACTTCGGTATATCAACGCTCTATACCTTGGGGTATATCCTGTATTGCATTGGGTATTTCATTCAATGAACAAGCAAAAGATTATTGGTCGGATTCATCTCCATTTCATGTCATGAATTGGCAAACAGAGTATGATGATGCATTACTTGCCGATAAATTTGGTCATGCAACATTCTCATATATGGCAGCTAGAAATGTGGCAGGTATATTTGAGCAATCTGGGTATGACAAAAGGACTTCGACATTGTATGGAAGCGGCATTTCTCTCTTGCATCAAACTATTGTGGAAATACGAGATGGTTACTCAGAAGGCGCTCCATATCTTGGATTTAGCAGAGGTGATGTAATTGCGAATGTACTTGGCGCAGGTCTTCCGATTCTACAGGAATATATTCCCGCATTGGATTTCATCCGTATGAAATTTTCATTTCTTCCCTCTGAATCATTTAAAGTCAATGGTGGAAATTCCATACTGAATGATTATCAAAGCACCTATCATTGGCTCAGCTTCAATGTGGCAGGAATGATTGGAAAAGAACATCTCGGAACTTGGTCTCAGTATGTAAATCTTGCAATTGGTCACTCCGTAAACAATATTGATAGATTTGGTAGTGGACATCATGAACTGTATCTATCGCTCGACTTCAATGCAGAAGCACTTCCATTTGATGATGCTTGGTGTTTAACACTCAAGCGACTTCTCAATTCAATGAAACTTCCAATGCCATGCATCAAGCTGTATCCCAATATTGTTTGGTATGGCATTAGAATCTGATCAATGAGCTTCTTCCCAATTCTGACCAATGCCGGTTTCAACCACCACTGGTACTTCGCCGAGTGACATGGCATGTTCCATTTCATATTTCACTAAGTCTCTCAATGCCTCCACTTCATCCTTCACAACATCAAATACAAGTTCATCATGAATTTGCAAAATCATGAGTGATTTCATTCCCTCTTTTTTCATGCGTCCATGAACATTGATCATGGCAATTTTCATCATGTCTGCCGCTGTACCTTGAATCGGCATATTGATAGCAGCTCTTTCAGCACCTTGTCTGATAGCTTGATTATTGCTTTCCAATGCAGGAAAATATCTCCTTCTACCTAGCAAAGTCTCCACATAGCCTTGTTTTTTGGCCTTCTCAATTGTTTGATCTATATATGATTTGATATGTGGATATCTCAGAAAATATTGATCAATGATTTCCTTGGATTCTGTTCGTGAGATACCAAGTTGTCTTGCCAAACCGAAACTTCCCTGACCATACATAATGCCAAAATTGACTGTTTTTGCAATGCGTCTTTGTTCGGATTGAACATCATCCAATTCGATCCCGAATAATGCCGCAGCAGTTGCAGCATGAATGTCATGTCCTGCATTAAATGCGGACATAAGCGTTGCATCATTGCATACATGTGCCATAACTCGCAATTCTATCTGTGAATAGTCTGCAGACAATAAGACATTGCCATGTTTAGGAATGAATGCTTTCCTTATTTCTCTTCCAAGAGCTGTTCGAATAGGAATATTCTGAAGATTTGGCTCAGTTGAAGAGAGTCTTCCCGTACCAGCAATTGTCTGATTATATGTTGTATGGATTCTGCCTGTTCTTGCATTCACCATTTTAGGTAATGATTCGACATATGTAGACTGCAATTTTTGCAATTGTCTATGCTCAAGAATATACCCGGCTATTGGATACTCATCCGATAATTCAGACAGGACTGACACATCTGTGCTATACCCTGTTTTTGTCTTTTTGGGACTTGGCAATCCCAAGCGTTCAAATAAGATTTCACCTACTTGTTTTGGTGAATCTATATTAAAAGCATCCGTTCCTGCTGCTTCATAAATCTTTTCTTTTAAGGCTAATACTTCTTGCTTGATATGAACAGAAATAGTACCGAGTGCATCCAAGTCAATTGCTACTCCATTATACTCCATTTCAACGAGCACTTCGCTCAATGGGAATTCAACTGTTTGGGCAAATTTTAATTGTCCGGACTGTTCCAATGATGCATGCAGAGTATCAGCCAAGGCTAATGTGATATCAGCATCTTCAGCAGCATATTCCATGAGCTTGAGTGGTTCCACATCTCTCATGGAACCTTGTTTTTTCTCTCCAATCAATGCACTAATCGGAATGGGCTCATATTGCATCCATTGTTTTGCCAATGCATCCATGCCATGTTGTGAATCAGGGTTCAAAACATAGCTTGCAAGCATCGGATCGAATGATAATGGATGGACAGTTATGCCATATCGTTTTAATATCAATGCATCGAATTTTCCATGTTGAGCAACTTTTTCAATCTCAGGATTTTCAAGGAGAGGTTTCAATGCAGTAGCGATGTCACGAGCACTCAATGAAGTTGCTTGGGCATGTATTGATACTGTTGATTCAGATGGCTGGTCAAACAATGATTCAGGTATGTCCTGTGTATGCAGATCATCATCTTTGGTCAATACAAAAAATGCTTTACCGGGTTTTGCACTTAGAGCAAATCCAACGATTGAGCAATTCATCGTGCTCAGCGATGTGGTTTCCAAATCAAAACAGATTCTTTTAGCAGACTTTATCTCATGCATCATCAATTTGAATGTCAATTCATCATTCACCAATTGATAATCATGCTCTCTGCCTGCGACATTTGCAAACTGAGATGGAATGGAAGCGTCCGTGTGAACATTAATCTGGCCGGATGTTCTTTCAGCCCATTTTCTTCGAAGTGTATTGAATTGTAAGAGTGAAAAAAGAGCATCTATTCCCACTGGATCCGCCTTTCCTTGGACGCAATCAATAAGTTCAATTGGCAGTGGAACTTCTGTATGTATGGTCACAAGTTCTTTTGACAACACTGCTAAATCTCTGCCTTCCACCAATTTCTTCTTGACTGTTTCTCGCTCTATAAGCTCCAATGATTCATAGATCTTTTCAATTGTTCCGAATTGTTCTATCAGCGGTTGCGCTGTTTTTTCGCCTACACCTTTCACGCCGGGTATATTATCAGAAGCATCACCGATCAAAGCCAATAAATCGATGATCTGATCAGGATAGACACCCATTTTTTCTTTCACTTGTTCTCTTCTATATTCATCATATGCATTCGCATCCTTACCGGGACGAAGTATGCAAATGCGCTCATCCACAAGTTGGAAATAATCTTTATCGGAAGTCAAACAACGAACATCATATCCCAAAGCGCCGGCTTGTTTTGCCAAAGTACCGATGATATCATCTGCTTCAAATCCGGGCAATTCCAAAACCGGAATACCAATCAGACGCAGAAATTCCTTGATACGCGGCATCTGCGGGACTAATTCTTCAGGAAATTCATCCCTATGAGCTTTATACCCATCATACCTATCATGTCGGAACGTAGGTGCAGAAGTATCAAATGCTGCGGCAATGAAATCCGGCTTTTCGGAATCAAGCAAGGCCGTAATCATATTGGCGAATCCAAAGACAGCGCCGGTGGGTTCACCATTGGGTGCTTTGAATCCGCTTTTTGACATGGCATGATAAGCCCTGAATACAAGGCCCATGGAATCAATAAAAAGTGCAGTAGGCATGGGTCAAAAAACAATGAGCGAGAGTGAAAGACTCAAGCAAAAAATCACAATATTCGCATGCAAATTACAAAATCATGATGCGAAGTAGCGTGAACACCAAAAAGAAGAATATCGAGTTTCCAGAACCATATGCCGATGAATATCTCAAAAGGAAGGATGAAATTGCTTCCAGATTGAATGATTTTCTCAATGTACCGGAACAAGATTGGTTCTATGAAGCATGTTATTGTATTCTTACACCGCAATCCAAAGCAATTCATGCCGAGATTGTTGTGCGGAAACTCATGGATGAGAACTTTGAAATAAAGGAATTCGATCCATTACCACTATTGAGAAATCCTGAACATTATATCCGATTTCACAATCAAAAAACAACAAATCTCTTATTGCTCAAAGAACAATTCCCTGCGATAAAAGCCATTATTCTTGAATTCCGTACAAAACCATTGAAACTCAGAGACATACTCACTGACAGCATTAGAGGTTTCGGAATGAAAGAATCAGCACATTTCATGCGAAATATCGGAATATTTGGTCCAACAATATTGGACAGACATATCCTCAAACATCTCTTTGCATGCGGGATCCAAGTCGCAGAACATCCACCAACAAATAAAGCCCATTATCTCAATATCGAGCAAGCATGGCTGAGATATTGCAAGAAGGTGAATATCGACATGGAATCAATGGATCTGCTATTTTGGTCCATGGAAACCGGATTTATTCTCAAATAAGCCACGATGCACATTCCTCACATCGAATTTTCATAGATTGCAGCTTGATTTCAATATCAGTTGTTTTCTTCCATGAAAAGCATTTCTCTTCGTTTCCGACTCGTGTTTTGGTATAGCATGATCGTCACTTTGACGCTCTTGGCTTTCGGGATAGCAGCATATCTCACTGTTTCCAAAGATTTATATCAAAATCTTGATGCATCACTCGAACGCGTTGCAACTTCTTTGGATTTTATCATTGGCAAAAAGCAAAAAGAAACCATGCAGCCGCTACGACCTGCTACACAAAGACGCAAAAAAACAAGAAGAAGTCAACCTGAACCTGCAGATTCATTCGCATTTTTCAGAAATTCCACTCCACTTTCCGATACAGTACGAATGTCGAGAGCTGATTCTTCTGAGATCGATGAAGATCCGGTATGGTCTGCTGTGTATGAACATATTCTCTTCAATCCCAAGAATTATTATATCCAAATAGCAGACCTCAAGGGTCAAATAGTCTGGCGTTCTGAAAATCTCGACACAAATTCTCTTCCGCTCTTTGATGAATCGGTAATGATGTCGGGCATATCACCCATAGCCACCATCACTTCTTTCGGCAGTGAATCACAAAATTTGCGATTATATCGTGGTAGAACATCAAAAGCTTTTATCACTGTTGGCTATTCACTTGAAGAAATTGATTCAACACTCTATGAATTATTCAATGCTTTGCTCATTGGATTTCCTATCGTTTTGCTTATCTCAACATTAGGTGGATTTATCTTAGCGAGAATTTCACTAAAACCGATTGATGACCTGGCAACATCCGCTCGAGAAATTACGGCCAGCAACTTGAGTAATCGATTACCAGAACCAAAGACCAATGATGAAGTGGCCAGATTGACATATACACTCAATGAAATGATTGCGCGACTCGAAGGATCTTTTAATCAAATCAAACAATTCACGGCTGATGTTTCTCATGAGTTACGAACTCCTTTAGCCATTTTGACCGGTGAATTGGAAGTTGCATTGCGTAGTGACAAAACACCTGAAGAATATCAGACTTTACTGATCAGTGCATTGGAAGAAGTCGGCCGGCTGTCCAAAGTGGTTCGAACTTTGCTCGATTTGTCAAGGGCAGAAACGGGTCAAGTCAGGATTGATCATCAAGTCGTTAATCTTAGTGCAATGCTCGATGAATTGAGTGAAGATGCGATGATCTTAGCCGAAGAACGTTCAATTTCCGTGGGAAGCATGATCGAACCTGCTATTTTCATTGATGGGGATTCAGTGAGACTGCATCAAGCATTATTGAATATACTTGACAATGCCATCAAATATACCCCCGAAGGAGGAGATATATTGATGCGTTTGGTACAAGAAGGTGATAGAGCGATACTCCGCTTGAGCGATACTGGCGTGGGTATAGCACCGGAACATTTACCACATATTTTTGATAGATTCTATCGTGCTGATCAAGCCAGATCACAAGATATTCAAGGAAATGGACTGGGTTTATCCATCGTGAAATGGATCATCGAAGCTCATGAGGGAACAATCAGGGCCGAAAGTAAACAGAATAAAGGAACCATGATCACTA
Source organism: Candidatus Kapaibacterium sp. (assembly GCA_023253875.1). Lineage (GTDB taxonomy): Bacteria > Bacteroidota > Ignavibacteria > Kapaibacteriales > UBA961 > UBA961. The sequence continues at coordinate 6,238 of JALRFC010000014.1, read as the reverse complement.
TCGTGCTTCCCATTTTGGATTCACCCAAAGAACAAACCGAGCAACCTCCCCAATTTTATGGAAGGAATCCATATTCATGATGCATGTGAAAATTGGGATAAATGGCGATGTCCCCGAGAGAATTCAAGAATGCGGAACCTATGAATGGTGGTATTTTGATGCCATAGATGAGTCGCAACAATTGGCCATCACCATCATTTTTTTTGATGGAATGCCCATGTCGCCTTATTGGCTGGATGCTCTTCCCAAAGCAGATTCACGAGACTTTTCAGGATATGCTGTCTCGATATATCGTAAGGGGAAAAAACTAGCAGGATTCGTTCATCATACTGAGCACAATGAAATTCAATTTCTGAATGATGCATTATGCATTCGCATGGGTGGCATGATATTCAGCAAACATGGGAATTCCTATAGTATTAACATTGATACCGAGTATCAAGATGCAACTCATTCAATAAAAGGCGAACTCATCTTCACTAATCATAGTACTGAACAACAGTCATATGAAAAAGGTCATGGCAATCATTGTTGGAGATTGATCGCTCCACAATGTGATGTTTCAGGACATCTTACTTTCTCTCAATATGAAGACATTCACTCAGAATGGACCTTTGATGGACATGGATATCATGATTGTAATTCCGGTAAGGATGCTCTCTATGCCGATTATAGTGAATGGTATTGGGGCCGATGCGAAATAGAGAATAATCAAACAGTCATTTATTATCACTACCCAGCATCTGCTGATCAGCAGGAATTAAGCATCGCATATCTCGCAGATTCATCGCATGGAATCAGAGCAATCGAAGATTGTGTAATTTCGCTTGAGCATAAGAAACTCACATCTTCTTTGATGAATATTGCATCAACAATCACAATCAATGGAACTATTGATGGCAATGCTATTGCTCTACACATCAAGCATCTGAATGCACTTGAATTCGGACCCTTTTATTATCGTTTTTTGATTGAATCCTCAACTTCCACATCACCCTCAAATAAGCTTGGTATAGCCGAATACTTCAATGCAAAAAGATTGAAATCGCGCTTGGTTCGCACCATGATTAAAACCCCAATGCAAAGAGTATAATCACCTATCCACATCAAGAACTAGCTCCACAAAAAATCCGTATTTTTGCAGCATTCTCAAAAATCACTGTAAATGTCATGACCTCACGCGAAATACGAGCTTCATTTTTAGATTTTTTTGCTTCCAAAGGACATACAATCGTACCCAGTGCGCCTGTCATACCTCATGGAGATCCCACGCTTTTGTTCACAAATGCCGGAATGAATCAATTCAAAGATGTATTTCTTGGTCAAGGAAAAAGAGAATTTACCAGATGTGCCGACACCCAAAAGTGTATTCGTGTATCGGGAAAACACAATGATCTAGAAGAAGTCGGTTATGATACCTATCATCATACACTTTTTGAAATGCTCGGCAATTGGAGTTTCGGCGATTATTATAAAAAGGATGCCATTGCATTTGCATGGGAATTATTGACTGAACGCTGGAAATTACCCAAAGAACGCTTGCATGCAACTGTCTTTCGTACTGATGATGAAGCATACGAGCTTTGGAAAGCATTTCTGCCTGAGAGCCATATTCATCGCTTTGATGAAAAAGACAATTTCTGGGAAATGGGTGATACAGGACCTTGTGGTCCATGTTCAGAACTTCACTTTGATCGCACACCCGATCTAAGCGGTGGACCGCTTGTGAATGCCGGTGTCCCAGAAGTGATGGAAATCTGGAATTTGGTATTCATGCAGTATAATCGCAAAAGTGATGGCACTCTCGAAGAATTGGCGCAAAAGCATGTAGATACAGGAATGGGATTTGAGCGTATTTGCGCAGTAATGCAAGATGTGAATTCCAATTATGATACTGATGTATTTTCTCCCATCATCAATGAAATATCTACTCTGAGCAAGAGATCTTATTCAGGAGCTTTAGACAATAGAGATGGCATTGCAATGCGGGTCATCGCCGATCATATTCGAACATTGGTCTTTTCCATTGCCGATGGAGCAATGCCCGGAAATGAAGGAAGAGGGTATGTTCTGCGTAGAATTTTAAGAAGAGCTTGCCGATATGCGAGAAATCTTGGCTTCAGAGGACCAATGCTCTATCTCTTGCCTGATATCTTGTCTGAAACCATGGGTGATGTATTTCCGGAAATAGTTTCCAATCTCGACCATGTCAAAAGAGTGATCAAGGCGGAAGAGGAGAGTTTTCTCCAAACCCTTGAGAGAGGCCTTGAACGTTTTGAAGATATCCATGAGACCATGAAGCAAGAAGGTTCAACAATCATGTCAGGAGCACATATTTTCTTGCTCTATGATACATTTGGTTTCCCTGCCGATCTCACCGAATTACTAGCAAGAGAGCGTGGATTACGCATTGATACCGATGGATTCACTTTACTCATGGATGAGCAAAGGAATCGCTCTCGGAGTGCAAGAAAAAGCATCATTCAAGAAGTGGAATCACTTCAGCATGATCTTCAAACAGCATTCATTGGATGGAATACGCTTTCATCCGATGCCACTGTACAACTTGCAGATACAAATACCATCATCACTGATATCACCCCATTCTATGCAGAAATGGGAGGCCAGGTTTCCGATAGCGGCATCGTAATGATTGACAATGTATCATATCATGTACAAGATGTTCGAAAATCAGGATCTGCATTTGTACATATTCTTGATAAGGAAGTAGATGCATCAATCGGTGATACCGCACATTTGAGTGTGAACAGGGATCGCAGATGGGATATTCAAAAAAATCATTCTGCCACTCACCTATTGCATGAAGCACTTCGTAGAGTATTGGGCTCACATGTTCAACAATCCGGTTCCTTTGTCGGACCTGGATCACTTCGCTTCGACTTTTCTCATATTCAAAAAGTAAGCTCTGAAGAAATCTCAGACATTCAGGCAATTGTGAATGAAAAAATCAGAGAGAGAATCGAAGTCATAACAAGAGAATTATCAATTGAAGAAGCACGCACCATTCCAGGCGTGAAGATGTTTTTTGGTGATAAATATGGCGATACAGTCAGAGTAGTCACAATTGATGAGCACTTCTCATCAGAATTTTGCGGTGGAACCCATGTTGTTAATACAGCCGATATCGGATACTTTCAGATACTGAGTGAAAGTTCGGTTGCATCAGGTATTCGAAGAATTGAAGCCATCACCTCTTTCGGTATTGAATCGTATATCCAAGAACTTCGAGGAGAATTGGATAAAAAAGATAAGGCAATTCATACCGCGCTTGATCAGATAAAAACTCTTGAAAAAGAATTGTCAAGCCTAAAAGTGGGCGATCTCTCTTCACAATTACAATCGGTGATAGAATCTGCCATTATGGTACCGGATACCTCCATTCGATTTGTCTCAATGAGAGCCGATGGTCTTTCCATGGATGAAGCAAAGCAATTGGGTGATTCTCTCCGTTCAGCCTTGAATACTCAGGGACTTGGACTTATCGCATCAGTGCAGGATGATAAAATCTCACTTGTATGCATTGCAACTGATGATATAGTAAAAGAACATCCCGCCGGACAATTAGTAGGAATGATTGCCAAAAAGCTTGGTGGTGGCGGTGGCGGTAAGCCACATATGGCCACGGCAGGTGCCAAAGATATCATAGGACTTGAAGCAATGCTTAAAGATCCACTGTCAATATTCCGTTCCTAAGAGCTTTTTCAAAGGATTTGAAGTGCGCATAATGTATTTCAAATCTGTAAATTGCAACATAGATAATTTACTATCCGTACCATTTTCATGGATTTACCATGATTTTACGATTACTTGGTTCAATATGCAATCCAATGCTTGTCATTATCATTTCGATAAGTGTATTGGCTTTTTCTTCTTGTGATAACAAAGAAGATACTCCATTGACCTATGAAGGGAAATCAATGGAACAATTGATTGCCGAAAATGCTGAATTGGAAGCATTGTCCTTAGAGAAAGATAGATTGATGTCTGAATTGATGCAAACGTCAGGTTTCATCAATGAAATTTATTCAGCGATGGAAGAAGTCAAAACAGCATCAGGTCAAGAGAGAGTGAGAATACTCGACAAAATTCGTGGTCTTTCAGACTCATTGACTGCATCGCAACAAATCATCAAAGCTAGCAGTGCCAAGATCAAGCAGATGCAAAGTAATGCAGATGCATTGACGAAGAAAATCGCTGAATTGGAAAAAAATGTTACTGCCATGAAAGAGCAAATGCTCTCGAAAGATACTGAAATCGAGCAATTGAAGGCAGATGCAGGAATCATCACACAAAGTCGCGATCTATTCAAAGAGCAAGCCAATCAAATTGCCGGAGAGAAAGAGCGTATTGAAGTGGAAAGAAGTACCTATTATTATATCATCGGAAAGGCGAAAGACCTCGAAGATAGAGGAATCATCATTGAAGAAGGTAGTGGATTTCTTGGCATCGGTGGAACTTTTGTACCCGGAAGAAATTTAAATGAGCAGGATTTTATTCGAATAGATGCTCGAACTGTTCGCATGCTTCCAATTCCCGAGAAATATCAGATAGTTTCATCTCATAATCCAAGACTTCTTGAGAAAGTATCAGGTGGTATGTCCATCATAGATCCAATAAAGTTTTGGAATTCAAAGTTTTTGATCATTATTGATAAACGATAATCTATAAGGTCCATAATGGCGTATGAATTGCAAGGAAGATTATTTGAAATCTTCGACACACAACAGATCACAGACACATTCAAGAAAAGAGAATTTGTGGTCGAAACAACCAGCGGAATGTACAATGAGTATATCAAAATGCAAGCCGTTCAAGACAAATGTGACTTACTTGATTCCATGAATAAAGGTGATCAAGTAAAGGTATCTTTTGATCTTCGAGGAAAATTAGTGAATACAAAAGATGGGCGTCAAGTCTATATCACCAATATCAATGCTTGGAGAATTGACAGACAATCCGGTGGAAATTCCGCTCCCCAGCAACCAAATTATGGACAAGAACCGCCTGCGAATGGTGGTGATTATGACGATGTACCATTTTAATAAGACAATACAAGTAAGAGGAAAAGCATGGCTATATATATAAATTCCGATGATTGCATCAATTGTGGTGCTTGCGAACCTGAATGTCCAAATAATGCCATTTATGAAGGTGGTTCCGTATGGACTTTAGGTGAACAACAATATGAAGATTCAACTTCACCCGGAAAGTTCAATGGTGATTTTTGGAAACCGGATTTCTATTTCATCGTTCCTGACAAATGTACAGAGTGTAAAACATTTCATGATGAGCCTCAATGTGCAGCAGTCTGTCCTGTTGACTGTTGTCTTCCCGATACAGAAAATGTTGAAACAGAAGAACAATTGATTGCCAAAGTTGCTTACTTGGATGAAATTGATCCAAGCAGAAGAAGAAATTAATTCGTGCATTCTACATTATGCCGGTTATGGAAGGACTCAGCTCCAACGATAACCGGCATTTTCTTATATCAATGTTACTATGAACCCCATTCAAGCAATCATAACGATTGAAAGAGGCCGAATCATCGGCATCGAACCCACGATAGGTGGTGTGACTATCATTTCCGAGCAAGGCAGACATGAATATCCGGGAGCATTTGCAATCCCGGGTTTTGTGGATGCACATTGTCATTTGCATGCTCTTGGCGAATTATTGAATGGTTTGATGCTTTATTCACTTCATTCTAAAAATGAAGTACTGCAAGCATGTATCAATCATTCTGGTCGACGTGGCGACTGGCTGTATGGAATGGGTTGGAATCAAGAATTATGGCATGATACTTCATATCCAATTGCACAAGATCTTGATGAAATTTTTCCCGATACTCCGGTTTATCTACGTAGAGCCGATGGACATTCAGCATGGGTGAATACAAAAGCCATGCAGATTGCCGGTATAGATGAACATACTCCTGACCCTGATGGCGGAACTATTCTCAAAGATTCTCAAGGGAAACCAACCGGTATATTCATTGATAATGCAATGGATCTCATTTCAGTACTTATTCCGGACATATCCGAAGCTGCAATGAGAGAGAATATCCTTACTGCTGCAAAAGCATGTTCAGCGTTTGGAATCACCGAAGTCCATGATATGGATGTACACCCGAAATTTCTGCCCATATATCTAGAATTGGCTGAATCGGGAACACTGCCAATACGCATTCAATCATATATCAAGGCTCAGCATGATGAAT
>JALRFC010000149.1 GCA_023253875.1 Candidatus Kapaibacterium sp. | reverse complement strand
ATATATTACTATGAAAGCAAGAAGAAGATAGAGTGGCCAGATGAGTTGGATCGAAGTGAGAATGGGAAAGAGAAAATCGGTGGGAGCGGATACAAGAGTGCCATTCAACACATGAAATAGTGTCTTGTCTATCTGCAAAAGAAAATCCGGCATGCATATGCTCCGAATGAATATTCACCACCAATTGCGAAGGCAATTTGAGACTTTTTTCTGTGAATGCTGTAGTGAGTTTTCCACATTTATGTTTCTGCAGAAGAGGTGCTGACTCTTCTGGCAAGAATCATTTCTGCCAATGCGCATATCAAAGCAAGTATCAAAAAGAATCGCCATAATTCAGTGCCAATTCTTGCTTTTGCAACAGAATCGCCGATTCGTCCGGATGCATCCAATATACGTACTGTGTTTGGAGCGTTCAGGCGCTTTTGTAATCCTGACAAAAGATCAGTTTCTGAAGCACATTGAAGATGTCCTTCTTCTCCGGGAATATTCACAGTGATTGCTGTGAGAGATTCATTGTCTTTGCTACTAATGGCATAGACTCCGGGCTTGAACAATCTGCCGATATGCACTGAAATTCCACCTGGTACTGTCAATCCTTGCACTTGAGATTCTATGCCTGTGGGATCACTTACTCGTATGATTTGTCCCGGACTTTTCATTGACTTGGCTGGAATTAATGCAATTGCATCATCACCGGAAATAAGTTCACTTGTCAACATCTCCTTGGCAGACAAATATTGAAGCGATCTATGAATCAATGTCGGCATCAATCCAGTATAGGGGAATGTACTCCATTCGGGGGAAGGTGGTACTGCGCAATAGAGAAGTTTTCCTTCACCTCTTCGAATCTCAGTGAAAAAACTGCCTCCCTGCATTTGAATGAGAGACTGCCCGCCTCCTGATATCAATGCTCTTTTGATTTTTGGTGAATCGCCAAGAGTGGTTTCCATTTCCAAACCCTTAAAGACACCGCGAAATACAGGATGCTGTCTATCAACGGAAATACAGAGTCCTGGAGATTTTTCAGAAAACTCTTGAACTTGCAAAGGCGCTAAACCAAGCAATGTCAAGGAAGAGATTTGTTCTTTGGGGTCTTGGCTTTCATTGGGAAATATCAAAGCAGTTCCACCGGATTGAATATATGCATCCAAACGTTGTGCCTCATTCCGATTCAAACCGGATGTGAAGATCACGATATCATGTTCTTCATAATTGACAGTCCCTGATTGTTCACCTGCATACATTGCATATGAACCTGCTGAAGCCGATGAAGCAAGTTTCAAGAATTCAGATGATGTACCGGAAGAAATTGCACCAACAATCGGTGATGGAGGAATGATAAATGCTGCATGGCGTTTATTATCATGATCCAGTGCATCTGCTTCTATTGTAAATGAAACACGAATGATACCCGACTTTTTGGGCGGAGCAGACAAAGTTATCGTATTCGTATTGCCTGCTTTGACATCAATTGACTGTTGAGCAACTCGAACATCATTGAAAAACATGCTGACAATAATACCGGAAATATCATTTTCACCTGAATTTGTTAATCGAGCTTGAATCTCCGCTGCTTTGTCTTTTTCAAACATGGAAGTAAGCATGATCAATGTATCAATGGTGATATTATCTGCAGGTTTTCCATTCTGCATCGGGATGATAAATACACCGGTCTTTTCATCAAAGAGTTTGACGGAATCCGATAGAATGGAGGATAATTGGGATTGCTGAATATCAGTGATGAGATAGACTTCTTTATGTACATTCATTGAAGCATCGAGCAATCCCTGAGTGGCTCTTAATGCATCATTGATGGTGCTTTGGGCCGGATTCGGCAAGCAAGATGCAATTTCTTTGCTGATGAACTCTTTATTTCGACTGAATGATCTTTTTCTTTGACTAGCAATAGATGATAGAGGAATGAACGCCAATTCATCACCTTCTTTCATGGCTGAAGCTATTTGACTTGCAATTGATTTGGCTTTGGAGAATCTATTGCCTCCCGCATCGGAAATATCCATGCTGAGGGTATTGTCCAAAATGACAATGATACTGGTTTTTGCATGCGAACCAATTGCAGGAAGCGAGCTTTCGATGGTTGGTCTTGAGAATGCCATCACGCAACAAATTACAATCAATGTCCGCAATATCAATAAGATGATTTGTTGGGTTTTAAGATTGCGAATACTTGTTTTCTGTAATTCCTTGATGAATCGCAGTGTGCTGAAATCAACAGTCTTTAGCTTCCTGAGATTCAGCAAATGCAGAATCACGGGAATAACAGATGCTATCAAGCCGAGTAAAACAAGTGGATTGAGAAATGTCATGGTGAAATTTCAATAGTGTGCATCAATCTCGAACTCATGTCTCTTGAACAGGAATTTCCCTCGTGCAATGTCCGCAAACAGTTGCCTTGACAGGAATTTTCAACAGACAATGCGGACATTCTTTCTCTTTGCTTTCTTTGTCCTGCTGAAATTTCATTAAAGCCCTGGTCATGAGAAAGATTGAGATGGAAACAATCAAGAAATCCAGTATGGAATTGAGGAATAATCCAAGATTGAGAGTCGGTGCCCCGGCATCTTTTGCTGCTTTCAGTGATGGATATTCAATTCCATTCAAACTGATGAAAAAATTCGATAAATCCACCTTATTGATGGCACCAATTGGTGGCATGACTATGTCATTGACCAAAGAAGTGACAATTTTACCGAATGCTCCGCCAATCATGACCCCGATCGCTAGATCAAAGACATTTCCTTTATTGATGAATTCCTTAAAATCTTTCAGCATATTCATACTCCACATGACGTGGCCAAAATTCAGGAAATGATGGCTTAACTGCAAGAGAATTTGGAATGAAAAACCGTGTTATCCACAAAGCATCGAAAGAAAACAAGTGATTTTGTAATTTGCACCCATTCACAATGAAATTTGATGAAGGTTATGCATGTCTGAACTTGGAATTGGGATTGATGCTTCTGATAAAGATGCGCTTCTTGGAAAACGTATTGACTGTCTGGACAAAGGTTTTGTTCGTTTGATTGATGTCATGGGCGATGATGCCGCCATCGTACAAGCTGCTCGGGTTTCCTATGGTTCAGGTACAAAAAAAGTTCATGAAGATCGTGGACTCATCAGATATCTTCTCCGCCATGCACATACCACTCCTTTTGAAATGGTGGAATTTAAATTTCATGTGAAATTGCCCATTTTCGTTGCTAGACAATGGATCAGACATCGTACTGCGAATGTGAATGAATATTCCGGTCGTTATTCTGAAATGAAAGATGAATTCTATACTCCTCATCCACAAGATATTCGTCCTCAGAGTGTTTCCAATAAGCAGGGTAGATCTGATGAAACATTGCCCGATGGCATGGCTGAACATGCTGTCGGAGCATTTAAATCGGGTCAGGATGAAGCATATGCTCAATATCAGGAATTCTTGGAACAAGGTATCGCACGTGAAATTGCACGTATCAATTTGCCTGTTTCAAATTATACGGAATGGTATTGGAAGATAGATCTTCATAATCTCTTTCACTTTTTGAGATTACGAATTGATGCTCATGCACAATATGAGATTCGTGTTTTTGCGGAAGCGATTGCTGAACTCGTGAAGCCATTTGTCCCTCATGCTTGGGAAGCTTTCGAGGATTATGTATTGAATGCACATCGTATGACTGCACCCGAATTGAAAGTCATGAAACATCTATTGGAATCAATGGAATTTCCATCAGATGAAACACTTTCTCAATTGGGTTTAAAAGGAAGGGAAGCGGTTGAATTCAAAGATAAAATGCGTGATATGTTCCGCTGATTGATGATATCATTTGCAAGATATTATGATGCACCAAGAACAGTGAGTTTTTGTTCTGCTTCATCGAGAGTTTTTTTGCATGCAATGATCAATGTCATGCCTTCTTCATAGAGTGACATCATGTCATTCAATGAAGCATTGCCTTGATCCAATACTGAAACGATATATTCAAGTCTCTTGATTTGATCTTCAAAACTGATTTCATTCTTCTTTGCCATGACTTTCCTTGTCTGTAAACTGTAATGATGCGGAATTGACACAATATCGGATTCCCGTCGGTGCCGGACCATCAGGGAAAACATGTCCCAAATGTGCACCGCATTGTGAACACATGATTTCTGTTCTCATCATCCCATGTGAGAAATCAGGAGATTCTTCGATGAGTTTGGGATTTGGGGCCGCAAAAAATGATGGCCATCCACAACCCGAATCATATTTTTCATCTGAAGTGAAGAGTGAGGCTCCACAACAAATGCAAGCATATTCACCCTTTTCATGATGATTCCAATATTGTCCGGTAAATGCTCTTTCTGTCCCTTTCAATCTCGTGATGGCATATTGTTCAACAGTGAGTTGCATTCTCCATTCTTCTTCTGATTTTACTATCTTATTCATATTACTTGTTCAGAATGATGGGTAAGGTGACAGATTCAGTAGGGGTTTCCAATTTGAGTGTATACATGCCGGATGAACATGCTTCAAATGGGAATGTGGTCACTATTGTGCCCGGAAGCGTGAAACCTGATGCAATGGGTAATTTCATTCCATTTGCTGAATAAGCATTCAAGGTAAAGTGACCTTGCTCGGGAATATCCAATCGTATTTCGCTTCCAGCTTCAATCGGATGTGGATTCACAATGATTCGAGCTTTAGCGACATTCTTATCAGCATGCCATAATCGGACACCACCTTCATAGCAGATATCACCAATATTCACATTGCCATTGATGATATTCAAACGTAAAAGTCCACCAATTGGCTTGATATCATCAATGACGACACTTGTTTTTGGTGCATTACCCAATAAACCTCTAATGCGTAGTGTTCCAAGTACAGGGAGTGAAGATATCGGTAATGAAAGTGTTGCTGTTTGCATGTCTTTACCGATCAATTTCGTGAATCCGGGATGTGTCACTTCTGCAACCGTTGCATTCCATGTCAATGAACACTCGATGCCAACTATTCCTGATTCTTGAATGGCACTTGTATCCAATAATCGAATTCTCATGTCCGCTATTTCATTGTTGTTCAAAGTGATGGAATCCAATTGAATGCTGGCATATCCAATGGATACAAACAATGAATCAGAATATGTCTCGCAATATGTGTTTCTTGCGATTACTGAATAATAACCCGATGAATCAATGACAAGCAATGAATCTTGTCCATTCGAAATTGTCTTGCCATTCAGAAGCCACTCATAGCGAGAACCATCCCCTTTCACAAACACTGTATCATTGCTTCTTGACAGTATAGGTTTTATCGGAGGATCTGCAACTGTAATTGTGATGGAATCCTTGGCAATACATCCTTTTGCACTTGTCACTGTTA
>JALRFC010000148.1 GCA_023253875.1 Candidatus Kapaibacterium sp. | reverse complement strand
AGCCTAGTACAGTATTGGGTACTCCCTGAACTAGTTGCGCATGTTCCATCACGGAATACTTGGATGTCCACACAATACCAATCATAAGAAATGCAATGCCGGTATGAGAGATATATGCTCCCGCAGAACTGAACTTCGCTTGCATGACTTTTATTGCCAGTTCAAGATTGATGATGAGTGCAAACCAGGAAGCAAAAGTGAGCAGGATATATACTGGATCAGTGACACCCATTAGGAAAGACACAACTGTGCCAGCAATTGTCAAGGTAAGTGGTAAGAACAATGATCTCATATTGGAAATCAATGTGTTCCCTTTCCAGCGGGCAATCAATGAAATCGCATTCACAAGCATGATCATTATAACCAGTGGCAAATGTGTGGAATTATAAAATGCCGGGTCAATCGCTACTTTCGGTTGCTTGATGACTTCTGCAAATAATGGCCAACTAGTTCCAATGAATACGATGATCGCAGAACCAAGGAGTAATGCCGATCCAATGGAAAGCAAAAACTCTCTACTTTGCATGGTAAATGAAGCCGAAGGAAACATCAAATCTTCTCTTCGAAGAAACATGATATACAATGCAAGCACAAGAAATGTTGACATAAATGCTATGAGCATCACATAAGCAAACATGCCTGGATCAACAAATGAATGAACGGATGTATCACCCAATACTCCGCTTCTCGTAAGAAATGTGGAATACAATACGAGTATGAAAGATAAAGAAGCAAGGATGATATTAGTTTTGACCAAACCTCCGGTCTTCTTTTGAATGATCATCGTATGAACTAATGCTGCGGAAACCAGCCATGGAATGAGTGAAGAATTCTCTACAGGATCCCAAGCCCAAAAACCACCCCAACCCAATGTTTCATAAGCCCAAAATCCACCAAGCATGATACCAAAACCAAGAATTGCCGTGGAATATAATGTCCATGGCAAAGCATGCTTCACCCAACCTTGATAATCCCTTTTGAGTAATCCAGCCATTGCCAGTGCAAATGGAGCGCTCATGGCAGCAAATCCGGTAAAGAGAATTGGTGGATGAATTGTTATCCAAACATTATGCAATAGCGGATTGAGACCTTTCCCATTTTGTGGAATAAATCCCTCTGCGACACCATCTTTTGCAAAGGTTTCCCATACATAGGCGAATGGATTTTTGATGACGAGCAGTAGAAGCAGGAACACAAGAATCAATGAATAAAAGACCATGATCTCTGATTCCATTCCCTTTTTTCGACCAAAATTTGAAAGAGCAATCCCAAGCACAGCCACCCAGAGTGTCCATAACATGAAACTTCCTTCTTGACCAGCATAACCTGCTGCGAATAAATACCATGCCTGTAATTCTTTTGAAGAATAATTCCAGATATAATGATATTCAAAGCGATGATTGAATACAAGCCAGAGAATCGCAAGGAATGCAATGACAATGCCTATTGTCGTTAATCTGAAGAGGAATCTCCCAATATCCGCCGCTCTTTCATTTCCTTTGAGTGCAAAGGCATAGTAACCAGTGCCAATGAGAGCAGTTGCAAATAAGAGATGAATGAGTATTTGGCCAATCATATATTATGGTTTTGGTTTGGTCAACGGTGATTCAAGCAATGGAGGTTTTGCTTGTGACTTTTGTTTTTTCTGTACTTCAATTGTCTTCACAAATAATGAAGGTGAACTTGCTGAAACCGGTACACCACCTGATTCTGCGCCACATACACCATTGAAGATGCCGATATCATGCGAAGCTGCAATGATATTATTGAATGTGGTGAGTGGTGTTCCTATCAAATCAACGCCACGAACGAGCTCGTCAGGTCTACCATCAGCAAAGATTTTATAGACAACGAGTGGTTGAACATTAAAAGCATTGGGAATAGTTCTTGCAGTGAATGTAAATCCACCGGAAATTTCAACAAAGTATAATCCATATTCCTTGTTTTGCTTTACACATTCTTCTCTCAATAATGTTTTCAATGAATCAAAGGATACAGTCTGCGATGCTTGAACCAATAAATTGGATTGTCTTGCAACAGGTCGTAAACCCGGTTGTCTTCTGCCATGTCCATTTGACACAGGAAATGATTCAATCGGAGAACGATTCATGAGAAAATTTTTGAATATACCCTTTTCAACCGCTATCACTTTTTCAGCTTTTACTCCTTCATCATCATATTTATAATGTCCCACTATATCTTGACCATTCAATGTCTTCAAACCTGGATCAAAGACAACATCAATGAAATCAGGGAGTATTTTTTTATTCAAAAATGATTTAAACGTCTGCGAAGAATTTGGATCCTTTTGACGATGTCCTTCCACGCGATGACCAAATATCTCATGAAAAAACACTCCCGATGCAGGACCAGATAAAATTGCAGGGCCGGAATATGTTTCAGCCAATGGTGCATTGCGTAATGCCCCAATTGTTTTGATCATGGATTTGATGTCTGCAGCCATGATCTCTTCGCTTGGTAAATTCTCAGGCAAGAATCCAAAATAGCTGGAGAATAATGGAAGCGTCATGCCATCATCTGCTTTCGTTGATGCAGATGCGAACATTCGAACATTTGGTTCGCTTTGTTGAATGAGACTACCTTCAGAACTCACAAAATATTTTGTGAGAATATCTGCTTGAAAATAGACTTCTCCGGTATAAATTTTCGGGTCTTCGGAAAACAATGCAGATAATCGTTTTACTCTTTGCATCCACAGATTGGTATCAATGGAGAATGATTGTTCATCTTCGATATATCGAACTAATTGTTGCTTTGAAAAATCTGCGGAACTATCTTCTTCTTTTACTTTAACGGCACGATTGGTGAGTACTTTCCCATAACGCTCAACAGCTTTCTTATATAATTTATCTGTTGCATTCCAAATGACAGAACGAATTGCTTGTTCATCATTTGACATTGGCAATTCAATCCCTTTTCCACCACCACCGAATTCAAATCTGGAACCACGAATTGTATGAGTATTATCCAATTCATAATTTCCAACACGAATATCAATATCCAAAATTCGAGAAGACACATCCTCTGTATATTTTACTTTTCCAAATGATGCTGACATTCGAATGGTTTTTGTTTCTGTGACTGCATATGATAAGAAATATGGAGGATTACTTTGTTTTGATAGTCCATCCATTGTCCTTTGCATCTCACTGTTCATCGCCTTCAGAATCGGACTCTCAGCACTATTGGCTATTACACATGTACATAGCAAGACAACTATATATGAGAAGAACTTATTCATACTCTGCATGATTAAAAATCGCTCGCTAATGTAGTGATGATAACAGAAACATCAAATGGAGGTTTCAAACTTGCCTTTTCAAATGTAAATCTCGCTTCCGGTGCACCAACAATTAAGAGCTTTGAACGAATCTCTTCCACTCTCAAGTCATATAATGTTTGCACAGGAGTTGAGCTTCCCTTTTTTCCTTTCGTTTTCTTTTCTGCTTTTGTTTTTTTTCCGCTTCCTTTTCCTTCAGAAACCAACACTTTTATTTTCAGGTGAGGCATCTTTTTCAGCATTTCCGGAATCATTGTAAACAATGGTGATGGCATAGCATTGGCTTGTCCTGCCGGGAATAGAGGAAATTGTTGGATTGTATCTCCCTTTGCAAAAGTTCGCAATTGAAAATCCTGAGAAATTTCTTGATAGGAAGTACCATCTGGAACACGAAAATCTTGTCTAGCCATGAATAAGTCATTTCTTTCAAATGACATTGAATAGTATCTGCCGGGTTTTAAAGTCATGGTGAATTCACCACTTGCTGTTGTTTTTGATTTCCCGGATATTTCATCTCCATCTTTTGCAATCACTTGCACCCCTTGCAATGCCTTTTTTTCTTCATCCACAACTTTTCCTTTTATGAGAAAGGTCACTCCTTGTGCTGTGATTCTTTCTGAAAGAATAAAAGTACAGATCAGCATCATGGCATTGATCATTATGTTCGACATCGTATTCACTCCCAAAAATAGGTGATTGTGTTACAGACAATTAACGAGGATTTCAGTTTCAATGCTTTGACCTTTATCTTTTGCATAGAATGCATGTAATGCTGTATATATCTCTTGCTTTTCAATTGTATTAGCACGCAATGTATCGAATAGTTCCTGGGCTGATTGTGGCCTTGGTCCCCAATCCCAGATCTCATCTCCTTTGTCATCACATGCAATGAGTTTCGGTATGCTCATGGAGCCATTTGTTCGATAGTGTTCCAATAATTCAGGATAAGAATCTCTCGAAACAATATATACATTGATTCTTCCTTGCGATTCCTCGGCTATCTTGGCAATAATGGGGAGTGATTGTGCAGAATCACCACACCAACCTTCTGTAATGACAATCCATTGTTGCTTGGACTGCATTGATTGCAATGTGCTTTTTGCAGATTCTGAAAGTGTATATACCTTTTCAACTCTGGAGCTTCTTGCCCAATTCAATCTATAGTAAGCATGCATTTCTCGGTCATTTTCATTCATTCCCGTTTCGTCTGCATGTGCCTTTGTGTAAAATGCTTCTGTATATGATGCATAATCCATAGATCTATCAATATAATGAAAAGCGATACTAGGCATAAGATTAGTACGAATGTTTACACAAAGTTCAGTGATTGTCAGAAGTTCAATTTCTGCAACTCAACTTGATAAATATGAATCATTCAAATTGCTTCAATTGATTCTTCCTTTTTGGGGAATATCAATGACAATACAACTGAAGCTATAAGAATGAAAAGTACAAAGAGAAGGGCTAGATGAATGGGCACATGGTAAAAACCGCTGATCATCATTTTCACTCCAATGAAACTTAAAATGATTGCGAGCCCATAATTGAGATAATGGAATAAACCAACTACTCCAGCCAAAGCGAAATAGAGTGATCTCAAACCAAGAATTGCAAAGATGTTTGAAGTGTATACAATGAAGGGATCTGGTGAAACAGCCAATACAGCAGGAATGGAATCTAATGCAAAGACCAAATCGGTTGTCTCAACAAGAGCAAGTACCATAAAGAGTGGAGTTGCAAACATATATCCCATTTTTTTGACAAAAAATTTGTCTTCGTGATAATGTTTCGATACTCCAAAAAATCTCCGCACCAATCGTAAAGTCCACGATGACTCAGGTTTAAACTCTACATCGTCTTTTGAGAAAAATAATTTGAACCCAGTGAATACGAGAAATGCACCAAGTATATAGATGATGAATTTGAATTTGGCCAAAATGGCAACACCTACTATGATAAAGATAGCTCGCATCACCAATGCACCGAGAACGCCCCAAAACAGTACTTTATGTTGATATTTTTGTGGTACCCGAAAGTAATTAAAAATCGTTAAGAAAATAAAGAGATTATCGACACTTAATGATTTTTCAATAAT
>JALRFC010000147.1 GCA_023253875.1 Candidatus Kapaibacterium sp. | reverse complement strand
AAACAGGCTGGTATATGTATGAACTTAAAAACCGTGCGCCTTGGGGAGCAAAGAAAATTCCTCTGACATTCAGCGATAATTCCCTTCTTGCCGATGAGACAAGTAGCGAGGCAATTGGTCCAGAATTGTCTGAAGCTGAAAATATCACTATCCCTGTCAGCCAAGACATACTGAAGCGATTCACGAGTGATTCAACCATCTTAGCTAATGGCGTGATGCAATTTGCATTCAATGGAGATGGCAATCCAAGGCCGGGAGAAAAAGAGAATATACCTGTCTTTTACAAGGGACCACAACATAAGCTAGTTGCAGACATCATGAAGGTTGTGAAATTTGAAAGACCGGTATATTTCACACAAGGAGCGGATTCATATATGGGATTGGATGAGTATCTCCGTATAGAAGGTCTGGCACAACGCGTATGCCCTGTCAAACAAAGCCCCGCTCAACGCTATGAGATTCAAATCATGGATAAGTGTTTGCTGAATCCTGTAGCTGATGACATTGCATATACTGAGCCTCATTATGGCTTCAAGTTTAGAAATCTACACAATAAAGAAGTGTATTATGATGAAGTTCATAGAAGATTCATGGATAGCTATCGAATGACATTCTTGAATTATGCTAGCTATCATGCCGAAGAGAAACAAGACAATGCAAAATGTGTCAAAATTCTCGATGCAATGAATCGATATATTTCACCAGAACAATTCCCAATCACATATGTATTGGAATATCAAATCGGTGAAGTCTATGCACGAGCAGGAGCGAAAAAACAAGCAAAAGAGTTTTTCTCCAAAGCCATCGAAAGTGCTCGATATATAGAAGAAAATCGCTTGCATGACATTGATAGATTTGCAAGGAATTATCCTCCTCAGGAAATTATCCGAAGAGCACAATCAATGAAATCACAACTCTAATAATAAAGCCCGCCACAAGCGGGCTTATTTTTTTGGGGAAAGAATATACCTTGCTCATTGATAATCATATCTAGAATGATATCATGATGTTCCGAAGGTATTTCAGATTGAGAACATTGAATGGAAAAACATAATCCAATTTTTTTGATAGAAAGTTTGTCGCTTAAGAATTGATCATAATATCCACCACCATATCCCAAACGATGGCCATATGAGTCATATGACAATAATGGAATGATGCAAACTGCTGATTGAATCGATGCAGTATCCATTACTTCTCCGATAGGTTCTTGGATGCCATAACTATTTATTTCAAATTGAGTATGTGCATCAACCCGAATCATGTCCATTGTTCGGCTACCACTAATTCTCGGCAGATATAAGGTTTTTCCTGATTGCAGAAAAAATGCATGTATGCCTTTCGTTGAAACCTCAGTACCAAAAGAAACAAATGAACAAATATGATCTGAAGTAAGAATAACCTCTGAAGCTTGCACATGTTCTAGTATTCTTGCTTCAGCATTCAACCTCTCTTCTAATGATATTCCAGCCCGTAATGTTTCATATTGTTTACGAAGCATGTTCTTTTGTTCTATGATTTGATTATGATTCATCATATTGGAGAAATGTGGGAAACTCCCATTGTGAAAGGGATATCAATACCCTAAATTAGTAATGCAGCCATAAACCAATCCACGTTTTTTTTAATGAAAGAAGATTTACGGTCACAAGGGACAGGGCAAACCCTTGGTGATATGATTCAATTGCCCGGCATCACCGTGCGTCCACCATTTGCATTCAGAACAGGTCAATTGCATTTTTTACATAAACTTGCAACAAGACTACTATTGAATGACAATTTCCATTTGGGCGTATTCGTTCCGGGTTATGGTAAAACAATCACTGCGCTTGCATCATTCATCATTGCAAGACATATAAAAAAAGCAAAAAAACTCATCGTCTTTGTGCCTCGTGGAAATCTTCGAGATCAATATGCTGATGCCAAAGAATTATCTACTGTATTGAAACATATCGGCGCACCTCCATTGACATTTTGCATAGCTGATTCAGACAAAACATTTCTCAAAAATGCACATACCGATATCATCATTACAACATATCAATATGCTTCCGGAAAAACAGGAAATTCCGCATTACATTCCTTTACATCTCAAGAAGAATGCATGTTTGTATTTGATGAAGTACATCATCTTTCCGATGAAGGCACATGGGCATTGGCAATCAATAAATTACCACATACTTGCAGTGTGGCACTATCAGGAACACCGGTTCGCTCCGATAATAAATCGCTGTTTGGCGTACCTTTTGAAATTCGGGATAATGAGCGGTACTATAAAGCATTACA
Source organism: Candidatus Kapaibacterium sp. (assembly GCA_023253875.1). Taxonomy (GTDB): domain Bacteria; phylum Bacteroidota; class Ignavibacteria; order Kapaibacteriales; family UBA961; genus UBA961. The sequence continues at coordinate 3,124 of JALRFC010000147.1, read as the reverse complement.
TGAAGTGTTACTTCGAGATGCCCATGAGGAAGGGAAAATATTGAAGCGTGTCTCTGTCAATATGATTGATTATAAAATAAAATTGAGAAATATAGATACACAAGAAGAGGTCGAATTATCACTTAGTCAAATGCAGGACATGACATCAGGCGAGAAAGACGTAGATGCATTTCTAGCACGACGCAATATGCGTTTTCATACAGTCTATTTAGAGTCACTTCTCACTCCTGCTTTCGAACGTTTCAAGCAGAAAAGAAATATATCTGTTGATCATCAGATTCAATCCGGTACACGTTCTAAACGAGCACATCAGATGCTCATCATTGCAATGAGCAATCTACATGCACAAGCCATTTTGGAATTTGTATTGGAACGTTTTCCGGAATGGAAATCTGCAAGAATTGGACAAGATATACCTGAAAAAATCAGACTAAAAACGCTTGATGAATATCGCAAGGGCGAGATAGATGTCATGGTTCAGGTTGATATGATTGGCGAAGGGACTGATATCAAACCAATTAGCGTTATTGTCAAAGCCGATTTAGTTCGTGCATTTTCAAAAACGATGCAGCAAATCTTTCGTGGAATGCGATATTTCGATGGCTTTACGCATGAACAGAATATGTGTGACTTATTTGCTTCGAATGATTCAGCACTTGCCATGATTTTTGAATGGCTCATGAATGAGCAACAATTAGGCGTGAAACTTCAGCAAAAAAGACTTGAAGCGCAACAAGCTCGGGAGTTCATTCAAGAACAAGAATCTTGGATATTAGCCGATGTGGAACATAAAGCCACTGAAACACTGCACTGGGAATTATTCCCTGATCCGAATAAACCACAAGACTCGATTACTGCACAACATGATGAGCCGATACAAACAACTCCCGAACCTCCCATGGCTATGAATATCATTGAGTTGGAGCAGCGATTACGACAAGAATGTTCAGCATTATCACAAAGAATGATGCAATCTTTGCGCTCACAAGGACTAAAAGCGGATATTAGAACCATTCACACCGCTTCAAAGAAACGATTTGGTAAGTCACAAGATGACATGAATCTTCATGATTTGGAAGCAAAGAAAGAATGGCTTTTTCAATGTTTGGAAAGAGGAAGACTCTTTTAAGGCATATACTATGGGTTATAGAAATATTGGTACAATCAGCAGAACACATGGCACTTCAGGTGCGATGATACTCACGCAGTGTCCGGATGCTTCCATAGCTTTGCAATCTGGAACTCCCGTGTTGATTGGTTTCTCTGCAAATTTTGCAAAGCCTTATATTCTTTTATCATGTGAATCATATAAGCAATCACTCATCATCATGGTAAAAGGGGTACAGATGAGTGATATTGACCAATTGAAAGACAATGGGGTATTCATTGATGAAAAAGAATTATTGCGTGACAATGAACAGTATTATATCAGTGATTTACTGAATTGCACTGCAATTGATGAACAAGGGAATATACTGGGAACAATTACCGATGTGTGGATCATGCCGGCAAATGATGTATGGGTTCTCACTACAAAGGATGGCGATATTCCATTACCTGTAATTGATGATGTGATTATTGCAACTGATATCAATAAAAAACAGATTGTCATACGATTGATTGAAGGATTGAGAGATCTACTTCCTGGTTCCGATCATGATGAGAGCAATCTAGACTGAACCATAAGCATCAATATCTAGGGTGACCTTAACTGATTGTTTTGCATGATGCTCTGCATACATATGCATAGCTTTTTTCAATATCATACGAAGAACTTCACCCGATGGATCTTCATGCTTATTCCCTTTTAACACAATCACTCTTCGAAATTGTCCCTTTAATTTCGCGATGAAAGGTATACTTGGTCCGAGAAGGATGAATGGTTGTCCTTTTGTCGGCAATAGTTGAGTAATGATTGTGGCTGAATCATGGACTGCATATTCATCTGGCCCTGTACATTCAATAGTGACAATCCTTGTATATGGTGGATACAAAGCATCTTTTCTGGATTGTAATTCATCATTGTAAAAGAGCTCATAAGATCCGGTCATTGTGGCAAGAATAGCTTGATGATCCGGATGAGAAGTTTGAAGGAGAACTTTTCCTTGTAATTGACCTGATCTTCCTGCCCTGCCTGCAACTTGTGTCAATAACTGAAATGTTCTCTCTGAGGATCGAAAATCCGGCATAAATAATTGATGATCAGCATCTACTATTCCGACCATGGACACATGAGGGAAATCGAGTCCTTTTGCGACCATTTGCGTTCCGATGAGAATATCAATTTCTTTTTTTGAGAATGCCGTTAGAATTCTTCGATGCTCCCCTTTTCTTGCGGTTGTATCCAAATCCATGCGCTCAATCACCACTTTCAATCCCCTGGCAATTAATAATTCATTCAATTCCTCTTCTACCTTTTGCGTGCCGGTTCCAGGTTCTTTAATCTCTGTGCCACCACACACAGAACAAGAATGCATCGAGCGTTCAGCATAACCACAATAGTGACATTTAAGCATTCCTGAATGCTTATGCAATGTGAGTGACACACTGCAGTGTTTACACATGGGTATATGTCCACAATCAGGACATTCCTGAAAACGCGCAAAACCACGACGATTGTGGAAGAGAATCACTCCCTCTTTCTTAATCACTCTTTGAATAATTGCTTGCAATAATTCTTCAGAGAATGCACCATGCAATGTACCAGATTTTCTATGTTCCCGAATATCAATGAGTTGTAATTCAGGTAATTTGGCTCCATCTGCTCTTGAAGAAATATGCAGATAATGATATTTTCCATGTTGTGCATTGAACATACTCTCCATGCTTGGTGTTGCAGATCCAAGTATGGTCACCACATTCTCGATATTCCCTCGAACAACAGCAAAATCACGAGCATTATACCGTGGAGAAGGAGCTTCTTGTTTATAGCTTGATTCATGTTCTTCATCAACGATAATCAATCCCAATCTACCTTCCCGAAAAGGAGCAAAAAGAGCGGATCTCGCACCAATCACGATGCGTGCATTTCCCGATCGAATGGTGCGCCAATGTTCATATCGTTCATGATTTGTCATTTTGCTATGAAGAACTGCAATCTGATCCCCAAATGTAGCAGTAAATC
>JALRFC010000146.1 GCA_023253875.1 Candidatus Kapaibacterium sp. | reverse complement strand
CTACCAATGGCAATAAAGCAAGTGTTGGATTGAACAAATATCGAGCGATTCGCTTTCTACCAAGTTCATTCTCCGCACCGGCCACGCGCTCTATGATACCCCAGTTGGTGAAGAGATTAGTTACGATTTCATCTTTGGGCGCACCCTCTGCTATCCGATATTCAAGGACTTCTCCACTGGAAGAAACATCAGCATGCATGAATTTTGTGAAAAACATATCCATCAATGGCATGGCAATCACGATATGCAAAAATGCAACGATCGCTATTGTCATCACTGCATACATCACATATTGAATTGAAGTATGCTTACTTAATTCAAAGTATTGACTTCTACTCAATGCAGTGATTTCTGCTTGTGGAATATGTTCTTTTTCGAATTCAGACATAAGTAATTATGCACCCAATTGATAAGGGAGGGTCAAAATAAAAAAAGGACATGAATTAATCATGTCCTTCAATAAAATTTCACGCTAGATTTAGCGAACGTCTTGACTCACAAATGGCATCAATGCCAAATGACGTGCATACTTAATTGCAAGAGCAATTTGACGCTGCTGAATAGCTGTAACACCGGTGATGCGACGTGGAAGAATCTTGCCTTGATCATTGATGAATCTTTGCAATGCTTTTGGCTCAAGATAATCAATCACACGGCTTTGACCCATTGGATTGACTTTCTTCTTATTTGGTGTTCTCTTATTGCGATTACCGGCCAGAAAAGGATTATTGACCGCATTCAATGGTTGTTGTCTCATGATTATCCTTCCTTAGCAGGTTGAGTTTTCATTGATTTTGTTTTTTCAAAGCGCTTATTGAAACGCTCCACGCGACCGGCTGTATCCACAAGCATTTGCTTGCCAGTGAAAAATGGATGGCTCTTTGAGTCAATCTCAAGTACCATGCGATCGCTCTTATAACAGGAACGAGTATGATAGACTGTACCGTCTGTCATGACAATTTCGACCTGATGATAATAAGGATGAAGATTCTTTTTCATGTGATTATCTATTAATGTCAATTTTATCAACTTCTGATAAATCCCCGATCTTCACGAAGCGCTCGAGGTATTTCATATTTCCCTTATCTGTGTGATAAGGCTTAATAACGCGAACATTGATGCTAGAGGCGGCAGCCTTCTTGCTCATTTTGTCGCCGAATGTCTGTTTCTTTGCCATGTGTTATTTGCACAGAATGATATAAACAACAGGATTGCAAATGTAAGAGTATTTTGTGATATGGCAAAAAGAAAAATTACAAAGTTCCTGTACTTCCAAATCCTCCGACTCCTCTGTCGGTTTCATCAAGAGAGTCTACAAGTTCCCACTGTACTGTTTCATATCGAGCTATGACGAGTTGAGCTATTCTCTCTCCAGGTTGAATAGCATATGGTTGTTTTCCGGAATTTGCGAGTATTACCTTAATTTCACCACGATAATCAGAATCAATCGTTCCTGGTGCATTGAGTGCAAAGATGCCATGTTTTGCGGCAAGACCACTTCTAGAGCGGACCTGACATTCAAAACCTTGCGGAAGTGCGATAGCAATCCCTGTTGGAATCATGAGTATTGCACCAGGCTCGATCAACATTGGTTCCAAAAGTGCGGCAGTGATATCCATTCCCGCAGAACCCACTGTCGCATATGCAGGAATACTTCCTGGAATTTCTCCACATTTCATGATGTGAACTGATAACATATTAAGCTCCAAATAAAAAAAGCCCCGATGCTATAAAGCATTGGGGCTCGAAAGAAACATAACTTCTTATGCGTTTACTGCTGGATAGACGGAAACTTTGAGACGTGTGCTGTCTTTACGCTCAAATTTCACAACACCGTCCACGAGTGAGAACAAGGTGTAATCTTTGCCCAATCCAACATTATTTCCTGGATGGAAACGTGTACCGCATTGACGAATGAGGATGCTACCGGCAGTAACCAATTGACCACCGAAACGCTTCACACCACGTCGTTTGGAATTCGAGTCACGGCCGTTCTTGGTAGATCCGGCCCCTTTTTTGTGTGCCATTCTATAACTCCTTATCCGAGCTTGATATCATTAATCTGAATTTGTGTGTATTGCTGACGATGTCCATTCAATTTGCGATAGCCCTTACGACGCTTCTTCTTGAAGACAAGAACTTTGTCGCCTTTGCCATGTGCAAGTACTGTTGCTTTGACTGAACCACTGATATATGGACTTCCAATCAATACATTTGATTCTTCGCCACCAAGAAGGATATTTCCAAATTCAACACTTGAGCCGATTTCGGCATCCAAAAGAGGAACTGTCAAAGTGTCGGTTGGTCTAACCGTAAATTGCTGGGCTGCTATTTCTACTACTGCGAACATACTGGTACAGTCGATGAATTGATGAACTGTTCTCTCGTAATGAGAACTGCGAAAGTATGAGTTTTTGTGTATTCACACAAGAAAAACTTTTCAAGAATGTGTTTCTTTCATCAATTCAAGAGCTTTGAAAATGCCTTTTGCGATTATATATGGCTCATATTGTAGGCGATTTCTTGAAGTTTCATCCATGATTCCACAGATCAATTCGGCATCACCTCCAAATATGAAAAAGGAGAAATCAGGGAATTGACCAAGATATTTGAGTATAGCACCTGAAATTGCCGTTGACACACCAACATGAATTGCATCATGTGTATTTGTTCCGGAGTATGCAATTGTGGGATGCGGAGCCAATGTTGGCAATCCTGCAGTTACGGTTCCTAGGGCAGTATACATCGTAGAAAGACCGGGCATGATTGAGCCGCCAAGACATTTGTGTTCTGAATCAAGAATATTGAATGTTATTGCTGTACCGCAATCAATCGTGATGAGCGGGGCTTTGCTATGAGTTAATGCTCCAAATAGACCATGCATTCTGTCTTCCCCCATGCCGATGATCTCTGAAAAATCAATCAGATTGGATTGCATCAGAAGAGATTTTGTCCGAATATGGGTGATGCATTGCTTGCCATCCACTATCGCATTGAATTGTTGATCCATCGCCGGATTGACCGATGAAATGCCAATCTCGCATTCTTCATCTTGCATATGATTCAAAATGGTGGATAGCAATGCTTCATCCCAATCCATGGCTGAATATGCAAAAGCCCCCAATAGTTGAGGGCCTTGCGCATAGCATTTTACACGCGAATTTCCGAAGTCCAATGCGATTTGTTTCATGACAATCTTGGTGGCGGTTCCATCACAGTACCACATTGCTTGCAGGTGCGATGTTCAAGTGAGCCATAGAATCTTTCGAAAATTGGAGGTAATTGCTTCACGATATCATTCACAGGAATATACTCTTCATAGAGTTTTGCAGTGCAAGACTCACAAAACCACATAAAGCCATCCAACTCATTGTCATTACGCTTGCGTTCCATGACAAGACCAACGGTATTTGGTCCTCTTTGCGGTGAATGCGGTGTTCTTGGAGGGAGGAGAAATATATCTCCTTCCTTGATTTGAATATCTCTTTGTGTACCTTCATCAATGATTTTGACTGTTATATCGCCTTCTAATTGATAGAAGAATTCTTCGCCTTCATTATAATGATAATCCTTGCGAGAATTTGGTCCGCCAACAACCATGACTATGAATTCGGTGTCTTGATATACAGTTGCATTGCCAACGGGTGGTTTAAGCAAATGTCGATGTTCATCAATCCATGTTCTAAAATTGAATGCGCCTTGAATAGCCATGAAACACCTCGAATGATCAATAAATGGAATTGGCGAATTTATGAAAAAACGCATGAAGAATGCAGACTCAACCTTCAAAACGCTCGATGGATGAAATACCTTTGATTTTCCGCAACCTGTCGAAAATGCGATGTAGATGCTCCGTATTTTTGACAAATACAGTCACCAAACCTTTGAAATGCGTACCGGCTGCATTAATGTTCACACTTCGAATATTGGTATTGTTGAAACCAACGATTGCATTGGTGATTTCATTCAATAAACCTGCTCGATCTTCTCCTTCCAATGAAATCGCCGCTAAATATTCCCCTTGCTGGACAGATGCCCACTGCAATGACATGATGCGACCATCTCTTTTTTCGATCAAATCCATGATATTTCTGCAGGTCTTTCGATGTACTCTAATGCCTGTCCCCGTCGAAACAAGTCCAATGATATGATCACCGGGGACGGGATTGCAACATTTTGCATAATCATAGAGAATACCTTTTGAGGTTTCAGGACTTCCGATAATGAAAACACCATTTGAGCTATCTCCACGAACAGCTTTAAACACTTCATCAGTGGAATAATCTGTCTGTTGAATCTCTTGTTCTCTTGCACCGGGTTTTACTTTTTCTTTAATGAGCGCCAATGTCAAATCAAGATTTGCTTCGCCTGTCGCAAGTTTATAATAGTAATCACTCTTATGTTCGAATCGAAGTGAAAGAAGTATTTTTTCCAATTGATCTTCATCGATATGCAAACCTGATTTCTTGGATTTTTTCTCCCATAATTCTTTGCCTTCTGCAGTGAGCTTTCTCTTCTCTTCATTGAGATATTTCTTGATGCCCTGCTTTGCTTTGTGTGTGATCACAAATCGCTCCCAATCTCGATTGGGATTTTGATTTTTGGAAGTGATGATTTCTACTTGCTCGCCATTCTGGAGTTTATAGTCAAGTGACACGATTCTACCATTCACCTTGGCACCTATACAATGTAAACCAATGGCTGAGTGAATGTCAAAGGCAAAATCAACCGGAGTGGAATGGACAGGAAGCACGCGCAATTCACCCTTGGGAGTGAATACTTGAATTTCTTGTTGATAGAGATTGAGTCTGAAGCTCTCGAGCAATTGTTGCACGGCTTCATCGCCTCCGCCGGCATTATCGAAGATGTCCCGCATCCAATTAGCCCATTCTTCAAGATCTTTTCCGCCAAATGAAATCTTTTTACCAAGTGATTGCGCTTTATAATTGAAGTGTGCTGCAACACCTTTTTCAGAGATTTCATGCATGGAACGTGTGCGAATTTGAACTTCAACACGCTTACCATCATTGCTGATTACAGTAGTATGCAGTGATTGATAATTGTTTTTCTTGGGAACGGAAATATAGTCTTTGAAACGTTCAGGAACAGGAGTATAAATTTCTGATACGATGCCATAGACAAAAAAGCATTCATTTTTGTCATCAGTGTCAAGGATGATACGAATCGCGAATAAATCATATAATTCATCAATGCGTTTTTCCTGAACGCGCATTTTATTGAAAATCGAATAAATATGCTTTGGTCTGCCTGATATCTCAAATTGAATGTGATTTGCCTTCAGTCTTTCGGCAATTGGAGCTATGAATGCATTGATAAAATCTTCACGTTCTTTACGAGTGCTTTTGAGACCATTCTTGACTTCATCATAATGCTCTCGATCCAAGTGTTTGAATGCCAAATCTTCCAA
>JALRFC010000145.1 GCA_023253875.1 Candidatus Kapaibacterium sp. | reverse complement strand
GCTTCAATCGTCAGTGTTTGTAAAGATGATGGTTGTCCGGTCAACCCAACAGAAACAGCGGCAATCATTGATCAAGATGTATTTGATATTGATGCCACTTATGCCAAAGTATTTTCTGGCAATGGCGATGTGATTGCTCAAGATGATCCACGCGGTGGTGGACCAGGCAAACGCGACACTGTTCGTGGCGGTGGACGTGATACGGTAAAACGTGACACAACTTCAAGACCAATGCCTTGGCAATCAGTGCTTCCTTGTTTGAAGCTTACTCCTGAGCAAAATGCAAAACTTCGTGAATTCATGATGGCTCAACGCGATTGTGAAAAAGCTGCTCGTGATCAATTCCGTACAGCACTTGAGCCTTTGCGCAGAGCACAAAAAGCAGCTATGGATGCAATTCGTGCAGATCTTAAAGCAGGAACAATTACTCGTGAAGAAGCAAATGCAAAAGTGAAAGCACTTAATGAGCGCATGAAAAATGCAACTCAAGAAGCTGAAGCTCAAGTAAGAGCGGCAGTGAAAGCATGTATGGATACATTCTTTACAAATCTTGAATCTATTTTGTCTCCTGAACAACTCGCATTATGGAATGAATGGAAAAGAACAGGCAAAACACCTTGCCCAAGAAATCCAATCGGCGTGAGACCATAAGCACATAGATCCTGACTTCAATCAAAGCCCCATCTTCATAAAAGATGGGGCTTTTTCATTGTAGATGTAACCGATTATTACTTCTTCTGTTATTGTATGCAAGAAGGACATGATGGAATAAGAAAATACACAAACATTGTAACCAAACGTTTTCATCCATGTTATTACTTCTGAAACACAAGAAGACATTTGAACGAGAGGTTCTACACAGATCGCCGGCAATCTGAATGACAGCTCAACAAATACGAATATCTTTCAACTTTATACAAGGAATAAGACAATGAACAATCTGATCACAAAAAGCATGTTCATGCTTGCAGCAGTGTTCGTAACAGTATTTGCATCAAGCTGTACTGATCAACTCACAAGTACTTCACCAATCATGGATGATGTATTTACAGAATCATACGCAAAAATGTATGATATGGAATCTATGGCTACCTCCATCATTGATGACAATGATCAAGGAATGTTTGCAAAAGGCGGTCGTGGCAAAGGTCCTGGTCGTGGGCATGGAAAAGATGATGGCGATCATCACAAGGGAGACAGTACAAAACCAAAACGCCCAAATCTTCGTGCAGTTATTGATTGTTTAAAATTATCAGCCGAACAATTAGCACAAGTAGAAGCATTGCACCTTGCAAAACATGATTGTGAGAAAGCGGCCAAAGAGCAATTCAAAGCTACTGTTGAACCAATTCGTTTGCAAGAAAAGGCTCTTCATGATTCACTCAAAGCACAAGTAAAAGCAGGTACAATCACTAGAGCAGATGCACATGCGCAAATAAAAGCATTCAAAGATGCCAATGCACAAGCAATGCAAGCTGCAATTGATGTAATGAAAGCTGCAGTAAAAGTATGTAATGACACTATGCTCGCAGGAATCGAAGCACTTCTTACCCCAGAGCAATTACTTCTCTGGAATCAATGGAAAGCAACAGGTAGCAATCCATGTGATACTCCTTCAAATGGCGATGTCATTGGTGGATAATTGAGAAAAATCGTAGTTAGGTAATGCCTCAATCTTCTTTGATTGGGGCATTTGTATTTATGAAAATCTTTTATTTGTAATAAACTTTAATCATAGTACAATCAAGGAATTGGCAATGAAGCAGTTAGTACAGATCCTTCTTGTGACATTCATGGTCACATTGATTGGTTGCTCCAATAATGTTCAACCAACAGATCTATTGAATAGCGTGGAAAGTTCAGCATCCATTGCAAAAGGCAATCCTCATGATGATCATTACTTTTCACAAGATGATGATGACGATTCTTGTGGCGTAGGGAAAGAAAGACAGTTGTCATCTATTTCTTTTGAAAAAATGATTGATTGTTTGGGCTTGAGTGAAAGCCAAAAAGCAGCTTTGAATGCATTAAAGATTGATAATGATAAAGCTTGCAAATCTGAGAATGAGAAGTTAAAAGAAGCAAAAAACAAAGCTCTAAAAACGTTTCTTGAAGAAGAAGCGAAGTGTAAATCTTCCGGAAAGAAAGACTCAGAAAAAAGATCAATCTATGAACGATTGAAGAAAATTTACAATGAAGCTACTACGAAAGCTGAATCTGCCTATAAATCATCATTGAAAAATCACAATAAGAAATTCTATGATGCTTTCTGCACCATTTTGACTGCTGAACAAATTGCAAAACTCAATTTGTGGTTATCAGGTAAAAATCCTTGTGATACAACGAATACAGGTGGTACAGGTTCCGGTGGCACAGGTTCCGGTACAATCGGTTCCGGTGGCACAGGTTCCGGTGATACAGGTACCGGCGGATCTGGTACAGGTATTGGAACAGGTGGATGATTCCCATCTCATATGAAGTATACAGAGAACTCCGACTCATGTCGGAGTTTTTCTTTTTTAACCATCAACGAAACTCATTGAGACTTTCTGTAATTTTGTGGAACCTAATTCGACCAAATAGAACATTATGACTGATTTCTTGGCATTGATTGGCAGAAAAGTGACCGGATTTTTCCGACAAATCGGACAAATCACGATGTTACTCATGCGGGTAATACGATATCTGCCAAGAGTGCATAAAGATCGTCGCTTGGTGCTCGAACAAATGTCAATCGTGGGTACTGAATCTCTTCCACTAGTTGTTCTCATTGGCGCTTTTACCGGTGCTATCGCCGCTTTACAAGCCACAAATCTCTTCGCAAAATTTAATCTTATTGGTATTGCCAGACCATTTATCGGTGGTTCGATTTCAACAGTGGTGTTTACTGAACTTACTCCCGTATTGACCGCACTTGTCATTGCCGGCCGTGTTGGTGGCGCAATCGCCGCACAAATCGGAACGATGCAAGTATCCGAGCAAGTTGATGCTTTGGAAATGATGGCGATTGACAAGAATAGATATCTTGCCATGCCACGCGTTGTCGCGGCACTCACAATGATGCCGGTGCTTGCTGTATTTTCCAATCTCGTGGCACTCATCGGTGCTTATCTTCTCACCTCACTCAAGTTTGATTTTTCTTTTGATATTTTCTTTGATTCCATTCAGCGCTTCTTTCAGATTTCAGAAGTCATGCAGAGTTTGTTCAAGTCAATGATTTTCGGCGGTGTAACATCTCTCGTCGGATGTCATGTTGGTTTTAGAACAGAAGGTGGAGCAGAAGGTGTAGGTAGATCCACCGTTCAAGCATTCACGATTTCAGCCGCGACGATACTCATTTTGGATGCTGTGTTTGGCTATATTTTTTAATTCGATTGTATTATCATGACCATACAAGAATTATTACGCAAAGCTGATTCCAATTGGGACAGTGCAGAAATGCTGATCCATATTGGAACGGAATTAGAGTCTCGTACTCGATTGCCGGAAGCAAGGAAAATACTCGAAAGAGCTTTGGGATTAGCCCCAAAAGAATACCCCGAAGCATATGCAATACTTGCATTTACACATTTTCGTGATAATGCATCCACAGCTGAAAAAGGTGAAATGTCTTTGATACAAGGACTTGAAATTACCGATTCCGATATACTCAAAGCTTGGTATGTGGCATTCATCGATGATCCTCCGGCAAGAGATTATTTCATTGAATATCTTTCACAGCATCGCGATCCACGATTGCGCATCATCCTTGGCCATGCTCTCCTGTGGCAAGGTATGCATGATGAAAGTCAACTTGTATTATCAGAGGCAATAAAAGGACTCGGTCCTGAATACATGGAAATTCTCCCCAAAGAATTGACTGTCTATTGTTCTTCTCTTGTTTGGCTAAAAGGTGCGAAGCCGGATCTGGATATTGAGCATACTGTCATTCCCATACTCCTTGCATTGCAAGCGCGTTATCCTGATGTGTATATGAATTATGCCACGGAAATCACTGCTTGGCAGGTGATGAAAGATTGGAATTCAGTCATCAAAGCATGTACGAAAACACTTGCTTTATTCCCTGATGAAGAAACAACCATGTTAGCGATGGCAATTGCTTTTGACAAAATTGGCAAACAGCATCATGCACTACATATTCTAGGCAGAGCAATTGGTGTCAAGCCATCCTTCGCAAGAGCACGCATGGTTTCAGCACGGATTCTGAATTCCCTTGGACAAAAAGAATTGGCAAATGAACTCATGTATGAAATCCCTGAAGTAAATCCGCACTATGCTGTCGGCATCGTGCAAACCGCGATTTGGGCTTATGAACATGGTGATAAGCAGAAAGCCCTGGATTTCTATCGCAGAGGATATGCTGAACTCAAGCCATTCGAAAAATCACAATTTGAATCACATCCTGTGATGAAACAAATTGCCGAAGAACAAAAGAGCACTATATTGCTCAATGTATTGCAATAAATTCTACTCAAAACACACTCAATGCATTCCATACTCATACTCGATTTCGGTTCACAAGTCACGCAACTCATCGCTCGCAGAATACGCGAATCAGGAGTATATTGTGAAATCCATCCATTCTCCATTTCAAAAGAAAAACTCGAAGCAATCAATCCAAAGGGGATTGTTCTTTCAGGCGGACCATCCAGTGTGTATGCCGAAGGCGCGCCAATTCCATCCTTTGACATATTTGCTCATGCTGAAGAAAAAGGTATTCCCATTCTCGGTATTTGTTATGGATTGCAACTCACTGCATTTATGAATGGAGGAAGTGTTGACAAATCTGCGAAGCGAGAATTTGGTCGTGCGGAATTGCGTATCGACAAAGAAGATGCATTGTTTAAAGGGATTGATGCTCATTCCATTGTATGGATGAGTCATGGAGATTCCCTTACCGCATTGCCTGATGGCTTTGAGATCATCGCTCATACTGATAATGCCCCGATTTGCGTAATCAGAAATGAGAAGCGCAATATTCGCGGTGTGCAATTCCATCCGGAAGTACATCATTCGAATGATGGCGAGAAAATGCTCTCAAATTTTGTCCATGATATTTGCGGATGTCCGGCAGATTGGAGTCCTGAAAATCTCATAGAATCCAAGATCGAAGCAATACGTAAACAAGTTGGTGATGGTGGCGTAATCTGCGGTTTATCGGGCGGAGTTGATTCAACAGTGGTTGCCGTACTTTTACATAAAGCCATCGGCAAACAATTGCATTGCATACATGTTGATTCGGGTCTGATGCGCTTGGATGAAAGCAAGAAACTCGAGGCATTATTCCGTCAGAATTTCGATATGAGCATTGATGTCGTGGATGCTTCTGAACTCTTTCTCAGCAAATTGGAAGGAGTGAGTGATCCCGAGAAAAAACGCAAAATCATTGGCTCTGCATTTATCGATGTATTCAATGAAGAAGCCAAAAAATTCGGTGATGCCA
>JALRFC010000144.1 GCA_023253875.1 Candidatus Kapaibacterium sp. | reverse complement strand
AGCAGTACTCGTTGGAACAACAAGTGTTGAAGTATCTGAAATACTTTCCAAAATGCTTAAGCGACTCAATATCGAACATCGCGTATTAAATGCGAAACAGCATCAACATGAAGCTGAGATCGTTGCAGAAGCCGGTAGGAAAGGGAAAGTCACGATTGCTACAAATATGGCGGGTCGTGGTACTGATATCAAACTTGATGATGAAGTGAAAGCCGCCGGTGGATTGGCAATTATTGGTACGGAACGACATGATGCTCGCCGTATTGATAGACAGCTCAGAGGTCGTGCGGGGCGTCAAGGCGATCCCGGTTCTTCGCAATTTTTCTTGTCGCTTGAAGATAATCTCATGCGCCTTTTCGGTGGTGAGCGCATTGCATCTGTCATGCAGACTTTCAAAGTGCCGGAAGGGGAACCTATTCAAGCAGGTATGGTCACGAAATCTGTTGAAAAGGCACAGAAAAAAGTTGAAGAAAACAATTTTGCTATTCGCAAGCGCTTGATTGAATATGATAATGTGATGAATCAGCAAAGAGAAGCCATTTATTCAATGCGCCGACTTGTGATTCATGGCGAAAGAATGAAAGGAGAGATTATTGAATTCATGGAACAATTGGCGAATCATTGGTATCAACAATATCATGAAGAGCAAAACCTTGAAGGTTTAAAGGATCAAGTCCGCACTCATATGCTCTGCGAAGTTGAAATGACTGAACAAGAATTCCGTACAATGAAAGAAGAAGAGTGTACAGACCGCATTGTTTCTGTCGCAAAAGAATTTCTTGAGAGAAAAGAACAGCAGTTTGGTAGTGATTTCATGATTGGATTGGAACGTTTTGCATTCCTACGTGCAATTGATGATAAATGGCGCGAGCATCTTGGTGTCATGGATGAATTGAAGGAAGGTATTCATCTTCGTGCTTATGGTCAAAAAGATCCATTGCTCGAATATAAAGGTGAAGCATTGAATGCATTCCAGAATTTATTTGTTGAGATACAAAAGGAGACAATCACAGCAGTCTTTAGGTTTTACCCTCAAGTAATTCAAGCGCCTCAAGTGCAAACAGTTCGACCACAAGAAGCCGCGCTTGATCACAAGAATGTCAATGTGATGAATTCTCCATCACTCAGCTTTATGGGACAATCACCTTCAAGAACTTCTTCAACAGCCGGAATCAGAGCAGTTAAGCCTGAGATTGATGAATATGGCCAGGAGACATCTGAAGAGAATCATATTCAACAACCCGGTCAAACTGTCCGCAGAACCGAACCCAGAATCAAAAGAAATGATCCATGTCCTTGTGGTAGCGGGAAAAAATACAAGCAATGCCATGGTCAAAATGTCTAATGTACAGCCCCGTTTAAGCGGGGCTTTTTTTATGGAAAAGCCGTAAGTTGAGATAATTGTTTTTCATTGAAACCATGTCACTTCAATCAACAAAAAAAGGCTCCAGACTCTTTGCATTGGATCTTGCCCGTTTGATGGCAATGCTCATGATGATGCAAGGTCATACCATTGATGCACTCGTCAATCCACAATTGATGGATCTTGGTACATTCCCTTGGAATATCTGGCAATTCATGCGAGGTCTAACCGCACCGATTTTTTTGATCGTATCAGGCACCGTGCATGTATTTGCCATGAAGAGAAATGAACAGGGTGCGATGAGTGAAGAAACACGAAAACGTAGAATGCGCTGGGCTTGGACAATTTTACTGTGGGGATATTTGCTTGTTTTGCCTGCCAATAGATTGATTGATTTACCCTTTGCTGAAGCAAGTGCATGGTCTTATGCATTTCAAGTCAATATTTTACATATGACTGCAATCACGCTCATGGCAGTGGTTTGGTTATCAACAAATACATATTCGGTGAAATCACTGGGCATTCGTTCCGGTTTGATAGCTACTAGTATCTTCCTTTTAGCTCCTATTGTTCATTCCATTCATTGGTTTGATTTTCTTCCAGAATTGTTCGCCGGTTTTCTAAGTACCGAAAGAGGTTCGCTTTTCCCACTCTTTCCAACGAGTGGCTTCATGTTTCTCGGCGTCGCATGTGGCTCTTATCTTTATGGACTCAGCGAAGCACAGAGAAATACTTTCATGAGAAAAACAATTTTTCTTGTAGGAATTTCTGCGATTGCAATCGGTATCGGCATCTATCAAAGTACCTATCATTTTGCTAGAATTCTTGAATATTTGAATCCCGGTTCCATGATCATGCGTACCGGAATTATTATACTATTTATCGGAATATGCTCTTATCTATCAATACTGTTGAATAGATTTGAAAAGCGACTTGTCTTCTTCAGTAGTAAATCACTCCATATTTATATTCTACATTTGGTCTTGCTCTATGGTACTCCATGGTATTCAAGTGTCGGGAGAATATTCATGCATGAAGCATCATTGGAAATTGGCGCAATTGCTGCACTGCTGATTGTTACACTCACTCCAGGACTTATCGCATTGGAGCAATATGCTCGTGAGAAACTCCACTATGCCCATGCAACGATTAAATATACACTTGCAGTCATCCTTGCCTATGCTTTAATCGTATAGACTCAAATTGCTATAGACATGAAAAAGCCTCATTGTATCAACACAATGAGGCTTTTGCTTTGAATGTTCACGTGAGTTATTTGTCGAGTCAATTATTATCTAGTGATAAGAAGCGGAGTACTAAATGAAGCACCATTCATGATCATTCTTACCATATACATCCCAATTGGAAGCTCCTGAGCCGGAACCACAAGTGAATGCGCTCCACCATCAATGCGTGCATTGAGCAACGTTTTCAGCAATCGACCATCCATTGTATGAATAGATACTTCTGTTTGCCCGGCATTGGGAGCAACAAATTGAATGATTCCAGAATATGACATCGGTTGAGGAGAACATGCAATGCGGAATTCCTGAGCTGTATTCTCGTCAACAGATACATTGATTTTCTTAGATGTATTTGGCGCGCTCACTTCATAGAAGGATCCACTCTTTGTCTCACGAAGCATCACTGCACGCACTTGATATACAACATCTTGTTTCCAATTTGCATTCATATCTTGGAAGGTTGTTTCTGTGATTGGATTCGGTGTCAATGCTTCAAATGGGCCAGTTTCGGAAGTACTTTTATACAATAAATATCCACTTGCATTTGGGACGCTCTCCCAATCAATTTGCGCGCTGACAGTTGAGGTAACGCCAATATTCTTCGGTGTTTCAATCGGCATATTCGATGTCATGCGTAATGTCGGATCACCTATCAATGCGATATGCGTTCCACGAGGTGCCACTTGATAATACACTCCACCGGGATATCTTTTGGTATTATAAATTGCTGGTAAATATTGTTGCGTATTATTTTGCGCTCCGAGCAATACCTCTCCAATTGGCTTTCCAAGTCCCATCGGATGGAAAAACCAATGTGGTCTTGCAGCCCAACCTGTTGTGAGCACTGTACCACGTGAAGCCACAACACTGCGCATCACATTGTCTTTAGAATCCCAATCACCGAAATAACTACCGAAAATCATGGTGAATACTGAAGTAATTGGTCTTTTGGAAAACTCAGCAATTCCTCCAACACCTGCACATGAAGTATAAGAACCTGCTCCACATCCATAGGAAAACATTGTTGTGATTGTGGAATCAAGGAATTCTCTATTTGCCACGATATTGTCTTTGCCAACAAGTCCGCCAAATCCTCTATAAGCGCTTCCGGAAAATCCTTCGCCATAAGCACCAAAATTATCATCAACGGTAGCAGAATACACGGGCTTTATTTCTCCCGATCTGAATGCATGATTCTTGTCGAGATAACGCTTGAGAAGTTGCACTTCCGTTTCAGCGAAAGAAGTAAGATTATAGAAGTCAATTCTTCCAATAGGATACTTTATGTCGGCATCATTTGCTGATTTATCGAATTTGCCATCACCAGGAATATTCTTGTTTTCAGCTCTAGATGCTCCATTTGAATTGATGCTTTCATCGGCCCATTCACCATCAAAATCTGCATAATATACATCAGCCGGCCATGCTCCGACATGGTCTGGTGAATGTCCATCAGGTGCCATCAAACCAGAATACGGAACAGGAATTCTACCAAGTAATAAGATAGAATATTGTTCATTCGGATTCTTTTCAATAATGCTGAAAATGATTTCTTTTGTCGTGGCAACAGCCTCAGGATTAAATGCGGTTGCACGAGGAGCAGTACGCTTCACAACAGTCCATAATTCATTCTTTAGATCTTGTTCAAGGCGGGTAATTTCAGCTGATAATGGAGATACCATTGTACTATCAATCAAAAGAATGACAGTACCACGACTCAAAATCGGAGACACATTGATTCCGGACAATATATAGCCGGATCCGAAATATGATGTCACAGTATCCGTGACTCCAAGATTCAATGTTTTTATGCCGGCAGGTGTACATACTTTCAATACTTGATATTCATAGGCGATGCCGGGAGTCACATTTTCATCTGTATATGTCAAGACATCTTTACCAAGATTTGCAATTGCACTTCCCCATTCTGCTTGATCTGACCAAGAGTGCATGGTTGGATTTTTTCGAAAGACAGCATATGATTCGGCTCTGTCGTCACTATTCCAAGTAAGTGTAATTGCCGGCTTCGGAGAACTTTGAACTTTGGCTTCAACAGTTACAGAAAACCCTTTGCCATCTTGTGACAATAGAATTCCTGTCTGAAGAATTAATAAAAGGAGAATGGTAATAATACGCATGAAACACCTATGGATTCATTGATTAATCATCTTCAGATTTATTCTTTTTTCTAAAGAGGAATGATACGGGAACGCCTTCAAGATCAATATGCTTCCGCAAGGTTCTTTCCAAGAATCGCTTATAAGAATCAGGTAATTCTTGCGGATGATTACAGAAGAAAGCGAATGTCGGCGGAGCAACTTTCGTTTGCGTGATATAATTGATGCGCAAATCATGTCCGCGATAAGAAGGTGGCGGAGTTTTCGTGATTTCCTCATGAAGAATATCATTCAATTTCGAAGTGGAAATTCGGGATGATCTTCGAACTTGAATTTCTTTGGCCATATCAATCACTTTGGACAATCTCTGTTTTGTCAAAGCTGAAACAAATACAACCGGTAGATAATCGAATGTTTTCAATTCTTCATGAACTTTCTTCGTGAATTCAACCGCAGTATTTGTCTCTTTCTCGACTGCATCCCATTTATTGACGGCAATGATCACGCCTCTGCGTGCATCTACCGCATCATTGATGATGCGTTTGTCTTGGGCTTCCAATCCTCGCTCCGCATCAAGCACGACAACTGCCACATCACATCGTTCAATGGCACGAGCTGTACGCATGATGGAATACATTTCAACATTTTCTTTGATATGACTTCGCTTGCGAAGACCAGCAGTATCAATCAATACAATTTCTTCGCCATAATATTTCAATAC
>JALRFC010000143.1 GCA_023253875.1 Candidatus Kapaibacterium sp. | reverse complement strand
CGAAAGAAGATATTGCTTTGAATCAAACAGCAGCATTGATTGTGAATATTCCATATATGGGTGTGTTCAATGCTCCATGGATTTCAAAGAGTGCTGATGAGCAATTGAAAGAAGCTGAGAATAATCTACGTGAATTGAAAGAGTATTTTGCCAAAGCAAAGATGTATTCACTTGCAGCAAGAAATGGTTTGGCAGAAAATGCTCAAGACATTCGCATGGAAGCGATGCGCCCCGTCTTTGAAAAACAAATGAAAGTGATGTTTTCTGCAAGTAAGAAAGAACAAATACTTGCTGCTCTTGAACTTATTTCTGAACATAAACTCAATGCTGTCATAGCAGGAGCTTCTGAAGCACATTTATGTTTGGAAGAATTACAATTGGCCCGCGTTCCTGTTATTATTCCAAGAACTCACTCTTTACCACGCAATGATGAAGCCGGATATGATGAACCCTTCGCATTGCCTTCCATTTTAGAGAGTGCAGGTATCAATTGGGCATTTTCTGAATCATCATTTTGGCAACAGCGCAATCTCCCTTTCAATGCCGGTACTGCTGTGGCTTTTGGGTTAAGCGAAGAAGCTGCTTTGAGAGGCTTGACTATTAATCCAGCTTCTATGCTTGGGATTTCAGATAGAGTTGGTTCACTAGAAGTCGGAAAAGACGCAACGCTCTTTGTCTCTGCAGGAAATGCACTCGATGCAATGTCAAATAAACTTGAACATGCATTTGTACAGGGAAAAAAAGTGGATTTGGAAAATAGACATACTGATCTTGCAAAAAAATACAGAACCAGATATCAACAGATGAAATAATTGAAACGTAAAATAGTACAATGCCCCCAAGAATCAAGATGATTGGGGGCATTTGTGTTTAGAGTGTCTTTTGTATTTGTGAAGTATGCTTAGTGTAGCCTTGAAGAATGGTATGTGCTTTGCCAAATACACCATGTACATAGATACCTTCATCATTTCTATCTCCACAGTTTTCATCTAAAAGAAGTTCTATTGCTTCTTCTATGCTAGCGATTGCATAGATGTGAAATGTCTTCTTTGCAACCGCCTTCACGATCTCAGGATCGAGCATGAGATCATGAATATTCTGAGCTGGAATAATCACACCTTGTTGACCCGTTAATCCCTGCTCTTGACATAATTCAAAGAATCCCATTACTTTCTCATTCACTCCTCCAACTGCTTGAATATCGCCTTTTTGATTCATAGAACCGGTAATTGCAATTGTTTGCTTGATTGGAATTTTTGTCAATGCACTGAGCAAAGCTATGACTTCTGCCGCTGTAGCACTATCGCCATCAATTCCATCATAACTTTGTTCAAAAGCGATGGAGGCAGACATTGTGATCGGATATGTTTGAGCAAAACGTTCGCGCATGAAACCGGAAAGAATCATGATTCCTTTATCATGAATATTTCCACTCATGTCTGATTCTCTTTCGATATTGATGATGCCGGATGTACCAATACCCACACTGGCTGTGATTCTCGCAGGTTTTCCGAAAGAGACCAATCCAGTGTCATATACGGTCAGTCCATTAATCTGTCCGACTCTTTTTCCTGTGCACTCAATCATCAATGTTCCTTTGATGATTTGTTCCTTGATTTTTTCATCAAGAATATCATTCCGTCTTCTACGAGCTTTGATTGCTTTGTCAACATGTATCCGCTCAACCAATGCAGACCCATCTTTTCGGGCATAATAACTTGATTCACGAATCAAGTCTGCTACATCACTGAATTGCATTGTAATCTTTTGACGCGTACTCGTATGGCGAACTCCCCATTCGATGATTGCCGATACACCTGATGGTGTGAAGTGAATCAAATGTTCCTGTTCTACAAGTTGATGGATGAAATGCGCATAATTATGCAACATCTCACCGGTTCGAGGAGCTTCATAATCAAATTCAGCATTTACTTTGAAGATTTTCTTGAAGTCTTCTTCACCAAAGTAAAAACTATGATAGATATCCGCATCACCAATCATGATGACTTTGACATTTAAATCTATCGCTTCAGGTTTCAGCAATGTTTGTGAAATTTGAAAATAGCTATCTGCTGATTGAATCTCCAATTTCCCATAGAGAAGAAGTCTTTTCAATGCCGGCCATACCCCTTCTTCAGTGAGCACATCCATTGCATTGACAATCAAATATCCTTGATCTGCTTTCAGGAGAGATCCAGATTTGATTTGGGTGAAATCTGTTTTCCAAAAGCCACGATTGTCAAATACCTTTTCTATGGATCCAAAGAGATTCGTAAACGATGGAGTTGTTTCGACAATGACGGGAGCTGCTTCAGACAATGAATTGTCTAGGACAACATTTACAGAGTATTGACCAAACTTTGCCTTGATGTCCTCTGCAGTAGGTTTTTCAGTATCATCTTCCTCATTGCCGGTACCCGGAAGGAAAATGGCCAAGTTATCAAGTAAATCTTGTTCAAAATCTTGGATATAGTGATTGACTTTTTCCGTATTGAAATTTTCTCGAACATATTCCAGTGAACTCTTAATGATGCCCGCAACATTCGATTTATCATACTCATTGATCTTCTCTCTGAATTCCTGCATGAGCTTCATGCTCATACGACTCAAATTCTCAAGCTCACTTCTATGAATATGATATTGATTGGCATATTCTTCAGCTTTCTTCTTTGTTATTCTTTTCGACTGAATGAGTGAATCTATATCAGCAATCTTATAAGCCTTTTTACCTATGACAATGAGAACATCATATTCGAGCATCCCAAGTTCATTCTGCACTTGGCCCAGCATGAATCCCAAAGGTTTTAATCTATCATTGAAATTGGTAATCAAAGATTGCTCTGAAGCTCTATAATCAGCAATCAAGACATTTCTGGATTTCTGAAAACCTTCTTCTTCGAATAATTGAGGAATTCTTCTTTTCAAAAATATCATGACATCATCAATTGCTTTTGCGAATGACTTTCCATGTCCTTTCGGAAATTTCAAAAGTGTGGGATTATCCGGAAACTTGAAATTTTGTACAAAGCAATAATCAAAAAGAATGGGTCTTGTGACACTCACTTGATCAAGTATGTGTTTGACCGTTGTTAAACGACCTGTTCCACTGACACCTGATACAAAGACATTATATCCATAGGAATGTAATTCAGCGCCTAATGTGATTGCTTCTATTGCTCGATCTTGTCCAACAATTCCTTTTAGTGGAGTGAGTTCTTTTGTGGAAGTAAATGTGAATATATGCTCAGGACATGTCCATGTGAGTTGATCATGTGTTAATTCCGAAGAATATTTCGGAACTTTTCGAGAAGTTTTGCTGTCTAAGTCGCTCATGTTAAACCCTTATATAAATGTCATGAAAGATATCATCTTTATCATTATTTGTCAATTCTTTGTGATTGGATGTCATGCACAAGAAAAAGCACAAGTATCAGTTGATTCGGTATCATCCATAAAGATCAAGAAAAGTGATTCAGCATGGAAAGAAGAATTATCCTATGAAGACTATTGCATCATACGAAAAAAGGGGACTGAAGTTCCTTTTACCGGAGAATTATTATATAATTCAGAACCGGGTGAATATCATTGTAAAGCGTGCAATCAATTATTGTTTTCATCTGAGACCAAGTTTGATTCCGGAACAGGATGGCCATCATTTTATCAACCTGCAGATACGAAAGCCATAACGGAAATTGAAGACAAGCGATATGCTTTTACGACCTATGAAGTACTTTGTTCTCGATGTGATGCACATTTAGGTCATGTATTTGATGATGGACCAAAACCTACAGGACTTCGATATTGCATCAATTCTGCATCAATGACATTCAAAAAGAAATAATCATAAGCCCAAGAATCGTGCTTCTTGTTCCTCATTTGGTCCTGATTTGAGTGGCAATCGTTCCGGATGCTGATAAAACCACTCCAATGTGTCTGATATCGTCTCACCAAGAGGCCGAATAGTAAGTCCTGCATTGATTGCTTTTGAGCAATTGGTATCATGAAACCCTTTCAGTCCCGGGATTGTCTCAGGAATCCACAATGGAATATCATTCCAAGGAATGGCACCTCGACTGAGTAAGTCTTCATCAGAAACCCATCGAATGTCCAATGTATGATCAAAACATGCCATGGACTCAGTCAAGATATCTTCAACGAATATTCTTGGTCCGGTAACATTATAGATGCCGGTTAGTTCTTCTTCCAATGCCATAATAGTGAAATCAGACACATCTCTAACATCAATGAATTCCCAAGCATTGGTATTGGGATTACCGGGAGCGAGCATGATGCCATTCAGACTATGTTTCATGCCACATCGCACCGGCCAATATGTGAATCTATCCGTTGGATCATGTGGTCCAACAATCAAGCCGGGTCTTAGAATGAGTGCTTGATTTTGAAAAAATGTTGAAACACTATTCTCGCACAGTGCTTTCATTGCCCCATAATTTTCACCGGTTACCATTTGCTCATCGGGTGAACATTCCGCTAGGACACCGGATTCATCATTGGAAATGGATAGATCGGAATACACTGATAGCGTCGAGATAAAGCAATAAGACTTAATCTTTCCTTCAAAATATCGTGCGGACTGTTCTACGACCGATGGAATATATCCGCATGTATCAATCACACAATCGAATGTCATTCCATCCAAGAGATATATGTCTTTGGTTCTATCTCCAATGATGACTTGCACATCATTTGGCAAATATTCCGGATTGGTTTTTCCTCTATTGAAAATGGAGACTTGATGCCCTTTGGAAAGCGCGCTATCAATGATGGCTCTTCCAAGAAATTGCCTTCCGCCAATGATCAGTATATGCATTGTTTTTTTGTTAACGTGAATTAATCTGCAGATTGAGTCTTCTTCAAGAGAAATTGCAGTGGCATATGCAGTCTATTTCTCCATGCTTCTTCATTGTGATCAGCATCTTCGAATAGTTGAAATTGATACAGAGTATCATCATATCCTGCGGACTTACATAGTGTATTCATGCTTTCTTGATATGGCATATACAGAGAGTCCAATCCAAGGGTGCCATGATCAAGATATATCTTCTTTCTTCCTAAGAAAATCGGTAATTCATTGGAAAGGTAGGTAAGGATAGCATGGGGTATGGCTGCATCTTTAACAATCAATGAACCGGGCCAATGTGTAGAAAGTCCGGCAATGCCACCGAAGAGATCTGGATATTGACATAATGCATACAATGAAATTAATCCTCCCATGCTAGAACCCATGAGGAAATTATCTTCGGGCACAGGCGATGCGGAAAACATGCTTTCGATAAATGGTTTGAGTTCTTTGGCGAGAAATTGCACATATTCATCACCCAGTGGTTTGCCATATAACTCTGTATTGATGAATTCTTTTCGAATATGTTCAGGAATGAGAGATAATGCTTTTTCGGGAAAATATTCAGCTCTTCGCAATGTATCGGCATTCCAGATTCCAAC
>JALRFC010000142.1 GCA_023253875.1 Candidatus Kapaibacterium sp. | reverse complement strand
GTGAAGACTGTACCAATTCAGATGATGACTTCTTCAATCCTTGTCCTGCAATTACTTCAAGAGTTCCGGAATTTGTATTCGAAGTGGGTGAAGATTTAACGCCTATATTGATACCAGCGCCGGTTTTTGTGGAATGAGCAACAATAGCAGTGAATTCTGCTTTGGAACCAGGTTGAATTGTGAATGATCCTGATTTGCTGACAATAGATATGCTGGTATTTGATGATGCATTTCCATGGCAATCACCACAGCCACCGGAATTAGTAAGTAGTCGGCCGGGTTTTCCACCGGGGTCTGCATACAACATCGAACATGTACATAATAAAGAAACGCAAAGTGTTGAAAAACGGAACATGTTTACCTCAAATTAATTAGATGTGCTACCAAATAATTTTATATCCAAATCAATGGACTCACCAACTTTACTGCCTATGATATCTCCACGACCAAGTACATTATAGTCTTTGAGCGAAACAGAAAAATCAGCATCGATCATGACTAAATCTCCAGGTGCTCTTTTTCTGGTTATATCACTTTCAGGAATATACTTGACTATAAGTTTTGCTTTGGTCTGTTTCGAAGTACCTTTGAGCGTACATATGCCTTCAGCAAATGCTGTAAACTCGATTCCAGTATTATCTGATTTTTTTATGGAGATGGAAGTCAGCTTCTTAAGTTCAAACTCAATATTAGGGTAATTCTGTGCATCCAGCCAATCTTTACCATACATATGATCGTCCCTTTTGGTTAGACCGGATTTCATGGATCGAACAGGAAAGTAGACTTTTCCAATACTTTGTTCAAGATTATCTGCATTCAAAGTGAATGAACCTTGAAGTGACTGGGAATTTCCTTCAAACTTTTCAAGTGGAGAATTTGATATAAACTTGACTATGGAAGTGCCAACAGAACTCTGCAAAGTGACTATTTTTTTTCCTTTCACATTGCCTAATTGTGTTGCAAACAGGGGAACAGTAATACATGAGAAGGTGAGTACAAGCAGAAAAACTGTGTTCATGATGATTGTTGAACCTTTGAATGTATGCGATATTGAGCTAAGAAGAAAGTTGCAAGGCAAATCAATGTAGGAAATGCCAAGGAACGATAGGGAAGTAGAGGGTCATCTGGTAATAAGCCAAGTTGAAAGTCATCAATCCATTCTCTTTTTTCGATATCTGTACCGAATAATTCATCTTTGACAATTGTCACTTTTTCTGTTTTGTCCTTGGTAAAGACCTGAAAACCATCCAATATCCACATTGCGGATAGAATGAGAATGGTACTTGTAGAAAGTACTTGGATGATGCGCCAAAGATACATGGTTTCGACTCCGATTGTGCGAAAGACACATTGGAAGGAATTTAGTTACACGAGTAACTTCATGACAATATATCTTTTTTTACGATTATGTATAGCGCAATGAGGAAGGAAATGAGAGAATGGCCTCCGAGTACCCATGTGGATAACAGGATTCTATCTATGGGTATTGTTTCTTCAAAGAACAGTCTCCATGAAATCAAATGATTAGTAAAAAGCATATACTTCACATCTTTGATAAATCCTGCATCCAGAGCTGATACTATGGTAAAGACAATAATGATGGCCATTGTCATTGCAATTGGTCCAATTGAATTCTCAACCAGAGCTGAAAACATGAATGCAATAGATGCAACTGTTCCCATGCTCAATATACCAAAGCAATATGCCCAAAAGAATCTCCAAAGAATATCCTGTTGCTGTAATACGGTAATTGAATTTGACACAATGAATAATTCACCGGGTCCAAATAAGAGTAAGCTTAAGCCCATTGACAGAATGGACATCCAGGCAATCAACCCAATAGTATACAGAAGAGCTGCACAATATTTAGCTAATACGATGATATGTCTTGAAACTGGTCTTGTAAATAGAAGTCTATAAGTACCACCTGTAGCTTCCCCTGCCAGCATATCACCGGCTACAAGGGCCACAAGCAAAGGTACATGTACAAGCAGACTCTGCAAGACAATGAATGCAATCAAATAGCCATTGAGGAAAGTACCAGTGAAACTGAATTGCTGTTGAAGTCCTTGGGTGAATAAGCTAAAATATGCTTCTCCTTCACTATACATAGCTGCTTGAACAATCGGCACAAGTATTGTGATTGCCCCAAAACCAATATAGGAACGGCCTTTGGAAAAGATCTTTGACAATTCGATGGAAAGAACAGATAAAAACATTGTCATGATCTCGTGATTGATAGAAAATATTCTTCGAGTGATCTTGTTGAACTAATACCGTCAATTGCAATATCATGTTCAACGAGATAGGATGTGCAATCAGCAATGCGTTCTTTGGATAATTTCATGAGTAGATGATGTTCGGTAATACCAAGAAATGACTGAGCCAATTGGGACTCATGTATGAGTTGTTGAGATCTTTGAGTATCATCCACAGAAAAAGAAACAGTGAGCATGCCGGAATTCAGTAGGTCATGTACACTCCCTTCGATGATTGCACTACCTTTATTTATGATTACCATCCGATTCGCTATGAGCTCAACTTCGGGAAGTATATGGCTCGAAAGAAAAATTGTTTTGTTGTGGTCGGATTTGAGTCGCAAAATCAATTCACGAATTTCTTTTACACCTACAGGGTCCAAACCATTAGTGGGTTCATCCAAAATGATCAATTCAGGATCATGAATCAATGCTTGTGCAATGCCAAGACGTTGTTTCATTCCATAAGAAAAGGTCTTTACTTTACTGTTTGCTCTATCCAATAGTCCAACTTGATCCAGGGCTTGATGGATGAGTTTGGTCTGTATATCCAATCCGGATAGTTTTCCCAAGAATCGTAAATTTTGCTCAGCTGTCAAATAGAGGTAAAAGTCTGGCTTTTCAACAATAGCACCAATTCTTCGTAGTATTTCATTGCGATTGGTTGCCAAAGACTTCCCAAAAACAGAAATCTCACCTGAAGTTGGACTTATGAGGGATAGCAACATGCGGATTGTAGTGCTTTTTCCTGCCCCATTTGGTCCAAGAAAACCATAAATATCCCCTTTATGAACAGTTAGGTCCAAATTTCCTACCGCACGGAATTGACCAAACATCTTGCAGAGTGATTTAATCTCTATGATAGGAGCTTTATCCATGTGGTGAAATTCCAAAAGGAAGGGGAAAAATGGTAATTTTGTTTGTGTAATGGCAAATCAAGAGTAAAAGTTCCAATAATTGTAACTCAAACTAGTGATTTGCGTAAAGCTGTGCATATTTCTACACTTAGTTACAATCAGGAAATCATGAATACAATCATCGTACCACCGCTAGGTTCATCCGGAACCTCAAAAAAGAGAACACTTTGGATGATTTTAGGCATCATTCTCGGACTTGGAGTATTATCAATCTTTACCATTGGAGTATTTATTGGTTCGGATGAAGCAGTCGAAGTGAATGAATATAGTGTATTGAAACTAACATTTCCCGGTCAACTCAATGAATACGGTGTGAATGATAATATCTTTGATGATTCAACACCACTTGGATTCTATGATGTCTTGACTGCAATTCGAAAAGCAGAAGTCGATCCAAGAATAAAAGGGATCTATATTCCTATTGGTGCAAGTCAAATTGGTTTTGTGAAATTGGAAGAGATCCTTGAAGCATTGAACTCATTCAAACAAAAGGGGAAATTTATTTATGGATATATGGAAACAGGAAGCAGGGGAGATTATATGCTCCTTAGTATAGCAGATTCCATCTTTATGCCAAAAGAAGGTATGGCTGAGATAGCTGCACCTGGTATTTCCGGTTTATTCTTCAAAAATTTATTCTCAAAACTTGGTGTCAATTATCACGTACAACAATTCGAAGAGTATAAATCAGCCGGGGAACAATTTTCCCAAGAACGATTTACTGCTCCTGCCAAAGAAGCATTGAATGTG
The DNA here is from genome assembly GCA_023253875.1 of Candidatus Kapaibacterium sp. Taxonomy (GTDB): domain Bacteria; phylum Bacteroidota; class Ignavibacteria; order Kapaibacteriales; family UBA961; genus UBA961. Next base: position 1,637 of record JALRFC010000142.1, on the reverse strand, counting down.
ATTATTCAATCAAGAGCACAGAGAATGTATGAAGTGATTTCTCGTAATAGAAAACTCCCTTTACTTAATGTACAAAAAGCATTTGATAAAGGAGTCTATACTGCAGATTCAATGAAATCGAATGACTTAATTGATGGATTTGCTCAAGAATGGGAAGTACGTGACATCATTAAGAAACGAGTTGAAAGTATCAGAAAGAAGGAAATTGCTTCTTCTGATACATTGAAGAATTTATCCTTGATTTCACTTCAAGATTACGCAAGTGCTGAATGCAAAGAATTCGATCAAAAATATGAGAATGAAGCATCTTCAATAGCAATAGTATCTGCCGTTGGTCCAATACGATCAGGTACATCTGGTGGTGGAAATCCATTTGGTGGTGGTGAAATGGAAATTGCTTCCGGGTCACTTGTAAAGGATTTGAAGAAAGCTTTTGAAAATGATGATGTGAAGGCAATCATCTTACGCATTGATAGTCCCGGTGGTTCAGTGATCGCTTCTGATGAAGTGTGGACTTTGATTCAATCCATCAAAAAGAAAAAACCAATATATGCCTCCATGAGTGATGTGGCTGCTTCAGGAGGATATTATATTCCTATGGCATGTGATACAATCATTGCTCATCCACAAACAATCACAGGTTCAATTGGGGTCATTGGAATGATACCGGTAATTGATGAAGCTATGGCCAAAATTGGAATTACGATGGATACAATCTCTACCGGTGCTTCTTCCCAAGATTTGAATTTCATGCTTCCAATGACAGAAGAAAGAAAGAAAAAACTGTATGATCAAATGTATCCTATCTATCAGCGATTTGTGTCAAAAGTTGCGCAGAGCAGAGATATGCAGTTTGAGCAAGCCAGATCATATGCAAAAGGGAGAGTCTGGCTTGGAAGTGATGCTAGACATCATGGCTTGATAGATAGCCTTGGTGGATTGGAAACAGCGATTGCAATTGCAAAAAAGAGGATTGGAATGTCAAAAGATTCCCATCCAAGAATCATACATTATCCCAAGAAAAAAGATGTGATTTCAGCATTATTGTCTTCACTCACTGGTGAGAAGGAAGATGAAAGTACTGCTGAATTTACCCAATATGTAGAAATGGCATTTGCCAAGAAGACGCCTATCAACTCTTTGATAAGTTCGCTTCCTACAGAACTTCAACAAGCACTCGGCTATGCTATTTCCATCTTCCATATGTCACAAAAAGAAAAAGTTCTAGCCATTTTACCATTTATGCCAATCATATAAGTAGCTCATCAATCTTGTTTTCAGAGCCTTTCTTCAGTGAAAATGTATGCCTGAAGGATAGAAAACTTGAAAAATTCATTACTTATTTGATGTTTATTGGACTATTCGGCGTTTCTTTCGTAATTTAGTGGCTCACTATCACCATATTGATCACTAATGTTATTGTGTGTGCAATGACGAAAGCAGATATTGTCGAACAAATAGCCACCGAAACCGGCTTGACAAAGGTACAAACCAAAGCTGTAGTTGAAGGAGTTCTTTCCTCAGTTATGGGCATTTTAGCCGGAGGAGGCCGAATAGAACTCCGTGGTTTCGGTGTTTTCTCTGTCAAAAGCCGTAAATCAAGAATGGCCAGAAATCCAAGAACCGGAACACCGGTT
>JALRFC010000141.1 GCA_023253875.1 Candidatus Kapaibacterium sp. | reverse complement strand
CAAGGCTGACGGTCGGGCAACGGGGCAGGGTATATGACGCTAAGACTAGACGTTCCTGCTGCGCCGGCACTTGCATTAGCGCCTATTGAGTACTCAGCGTTTTACCAAGATCAGTACTGCGATAGATACCTTCATTTACAATATCTGCATATATGATGGGATCTTTTTCAGCATAACTGATTTGCATGAATCGAACGGGATTCTCAAATGCATGCATCAAATCCCATGTGGAACCTGCATCTTTGGACATCCAAAAACCTTTGCCTTCGCCAACAAAAACAGTGGTGCTATACTCAGGATGATGCAAGAGATTTCCTCTTCTTCCACCATATTCTTCCATGTTTGGAAATTTGCTATAAATAAATCTACCTTCAGGTTTTCCGGTCGCTGTTTTTGGCAATATCCAACCATTCCCTAAATCATTGAATGCGACATGTCTTTCTTTATGATGCAATACCCAACCTGTCGGTGATTCAGCTCCACCCATACGCAATGCCTTGGGTTGATAATTGTCCGAAATCGCGGTATTGCCATTATGATAGCGCCCACCGATGATGATATCTTCTGTCCATCCTTGATCGAAGCCCCAAAAATCAGAACCAACGATTCCATTATTTCGTGCAAATGCATTATTTGGATTTGAAAATGCATCGGTGGACAAAGTCAAACCGCCATCGGTTGAAATCCAGAAATCACCATTCGGCATGAGCTTCATGTCTTGCTGATCGGGATGCACTGGAATATTCCCACCATAACCACCAATGATGGTAAATGTAGAACCGCCATTTGTTGATTTATACAATGATGCAGTTCCTGTGAATAACATATTGGAATCTGTTGGTGAAACTTCCAATACCAAGTCGAAATATCCTTGCCAATTGTCCATCGGCATTTCTGTTGTTTTTCCTTTTCTTACGGTTGTCCATTGAGGTGTAGTTCCACCAATTCTTCCTTTCAATAAATGTGGAATATCATCGGAAGAAAGCAAAATAGCATAGATGATTCCGGGATTGGCAGGAGTCATCGCAAGCAAACCACCTGAGCGTTCTACGATATCTGATGGAAATGAAGAATGCACGGTAAATGTTCTACCACCATCAATACTCTGCACCATTCTGAAATTTCCATTTTCTTTTACGAGTGCATAGACATTTTTCGAATTTCCGGGCGTGAATTCAATATCATATGCCGGTGCATTCCATACTTTGAGCCATGACAAACCTTGATTTTCAGAGCGAAACACACCTTCCGGTGCGACGGCCATGATTACCGAAGGATCTTTGGGATCAATCTTCAATCGATCAGCACCAAAGCGCTCGGTAAGCATTGCTTTCCACGTTGCACCACCATCAGTGGTTTTATGAACTTGTCTTCCTCCACTCACATAGACAATAGCAGGATTCGTAGGATGAATAGCCACTGCAATAATCCCACCACCGAATGAATAGTCTCTTCCCGATTGAGTCCAATTCAATCCTTTATCCGTGGTTTTTGCAACAAAACCGGTCTCGGTTCCTGCATAGAGAATTGAAGGATTGGACTCGGCTACATCGAATGCATAAATATTGACTTGCCATGGACAAGACTTTGGCTCTGTTGCAGAGCCCGATTCATTGAGCCAAAATGTTTCTTTCGGACCCCAAAATGTCCACTTGCCTTTTCCTGCAAGAGATTGTTCTGCTTTTGAATCATTCACTTGCACATCTTTAGATGGAAGCTGAACTATTCCCTGCGCATCAGCATTATCTGCAGTTGCTCTCAACCACTGTTTTGCATACCGAATGATTGCGCTATGTGCATTGGGATTCTGTTGGAGATACGTATTCAATCCAATGCGTACTGTTTCTGCATTGGCAGGAAATACATATAACTCTTTGGCCCAATCGGGATAGGAAGCATCGAAACTTGGTTTATGACTTTTGATGATACCCTGAAATGCATCATCGTACGGAGTAAACTGTTGTATATGCTGAGCAAGCAGCGACGAGCTACAGAGTAGCGCTAATAATAGTAGTAAGGTGTGCATGTAAATCCATAAAAGATGATTGACAGTCGCAAATTACGCAACCATTCTGATGTATTCAACGGTGGAAACCTATCTTCTTTCAAATCATTGATTTTTCGTAGATTACAATCATTCACATTTATGGAATATGCGTATGCAAGCTCAATCTTTACACGGATTTTTCCTCAATTCAGCACATACATTGCGAGGTTTGGATCAACCATTCCTCATGAAAAAAGTCCAAGGCACATACACAAATATCAGCTTTGGCGACATTCTCACTTCTATCGATGCAATTGCATCTGCTTTACATGATATGGGATTGCGTAAAGGTGATCGCGTGGCATTCATTCTGGAGAATTCTCCGGAGTATATCATCTTCGATCAAGCTTGTTTGAAACTCGGCTTGGTGAATGCATCACTCTATCCAACATTATCAGAATCAGAAATCGAATATATCCTGAATGATAGTGAAGCAAAAGCAATTCTCGTTGGTACCCCATTTCTTCTTCGTAGAATTCTTGCGATTGATTCTCGAGGAACTTCATTGCAAACAATCATCACAGCATATGATATAGAAGCACAAGACAAAGTGATGAGTGCAAAACAAGTGATTGAACATGGCAAAGCAAAGTCATCCGAATATGCAACGGCAATACAAGATATTTTCAATTCGGTTCATGAACATGATCTTGCTTCTTTGATTTATACTTCCGGCACAACGGGCGTACCTAAAGGTGTGATGCTCAGTCATGGAAATTTCATGAGCAATGCCAAAGCTGCAAAAACCATCGTGAGCAATATCGGACCGGATGATGTGTTTTTGTCATTCCTTCCTCTTTGTCATGTCTTCGAAAGACTCGCCACTTATTATCTCTCAACCTATATCGGTGGTACAATCGCATTTGCGGAAGGCATTGAAACAATCGCAACGAATATCAAAGAAGTGCGCCCAACGGTGATGGCATCTGTTCCGCGCTTACTCGAAAGAATTTATGATCGCGTACAAAAAATGGCTCTTGCGGATGGAGGATTGAAATCAAAGATTTTCTTGTGGGCATTCAGTCAAGGTGACGCAAAACGATTGCTCAATGAAGATGGCAAACAACCCGGTGCATTGCTTTCGATGAAACTTGCGATTGCAGACAAATTGGTATTCAGTAAAATCCGTGAACGCATGGGCGGAAGAATGCGCATCGTCGTTTCCGGTGGTGCAGCACTTTATCCTCATGTCGGAATCTTTTTCAAGAATCTCGATATTCTCGTCTTGGAAGGATATGGATTAACCGAAACTTCACCGCTTGTTTCCGTGAATGAATTCGAAAGACAAGTCTATGGCACAGTTGGTCGCGTAGCTCCCGGTTGCACCGTTGCCATTCAGAATCCCGATACCAAAGAATTGCATACGGTTCAGACATATGAATCATTCGATAAGAATTTTACATGTCCTGAAGGCGAGATTCTCGTGAAAGGACCCAATGTGATGCATGGTTATCTCAATAAACCCGAAGCCACCGCAGAAGTGATGGATGCTGATGGTTGGTTCCATACAGGAGATGTTGGAACATTCCACAAAGGATATCTAAAGATCACAGATCGCATCAAAAACATGATCGTGAACAGCTTCGGAAAGAATGTGTATCCAACGCCGATTGAAAATCAATATTCAAAAAGCACGAAGATTGAACAGATATTTCTCATTGGTGACAAAAGAGAATTTCTCACTGCAATCATCGTTCCTTCCAAAGATGATATCAAAGAAACATTCAATAAAAATGATGCTTTCTTTGAAGAAGCCGATCCATTTATTCCAGATCAAGATATTCATGATTGGATTGAGCAAGACATGAAAAAACTCGAAAAGGATCTTGCAAAATTTGAACGCGTGAAGAATTTCATCGTTAAGCGTCAACCATTCAGCGTAGAAGCAGGTGAATTCACCATGACACAAAAAGTCAAAAGAAAATTCGTAGAAGCCAAATACAAAGATGCAATTGATGGAATGTATTATTGAGCGATGGGAATGAAGACAAATTCTTCACTTTCAGGATCATTCATCACATAGTCTGCTGACATGATTTGAAATTGTGCTCTAGAGGAATCATAGTGATATGGCGATGATGGCAACCATTCGGTGAAAATCATCGCCATTGTTTTTGGAAATTCTGCTTGTGTTCCACGGTGAATGAAACGGCCATACTTGCCACTGCTCAGTGGATGAATAAGCCATTCTGAAGGATAGTCCACGCCATCTTTTCTCTCAATCCCCGCCCAATGTGTAATTGTAGTTTTTGGAGGCCATTCTGCATACTGTTGTATTGCATAGAGGTGTACACCCATGAGATTATTTGCAGCTTGTTCGGTTCTGAATTGTTTCCATAAAGGAAATACAGAATAATCATCAATGGATAAAACAAGATGTCTACCGATGATGGCTAATTCAGGAAGTTCAATTATGTCTGGAATCACAATTGATTATCCGTATTGATTGTCGGAACAGTTTTTTTATCAGGCAGTGATTGAGCCGTTCCATTTTTCTTTTCAGGTGTTTGCTCAAAACATGTTTTTTTTCCTTCCACTTCATAGCATTCTGGGATTTCACCACTATAGCGGAAAAAGCGATTGTCGGCACGAACTCCGGGACCAAATCCACAATCATTCAAACCATCAACAGTTCGAATGTCAAGAAACCGTTTTTCAATTTGGAATGACAATTTGCAAATCGGAATTCCCTGAGGATTATTCATCATGAAGATTCCTTTATTGCTTTTCAGAGATATTCTTCCTGTCAATCTTCCAATTGCATTCGCCGGTTCGCCTTTTTCCACTTCCATGAAAAACAACATCGTAGAATCTGTTTCCGGATATAATAGAACTGTCCCACCCGGACCAATATAGTCATGCTCTTCTTCTTCAGCATCTTTATGAATAGCTGAACCAAACATATATGTTCCTGCAAAGCGAGCAGTATGCCTTTTTGCAGGTTCGATAGACTTCATGGTCATCGTAGCAAGTATGCCACATAAACACAATATGATGAAAGATCTCATGAGTATTCCTTAAGTAGAGAATCACCCTTAGTTTACCCAAAAGATTGTGCCAAACATGTATTTCTGAAAACTTTTTCGAATTATCTGACAAAAAACGCCATAAAAAAAGGCCTGTCTTGTGAACAGGCCTTTCTTTTAATCTTGTTTGATCACTTGTCGCATCAAATGCTTGCCATCCCGTATTTGCATGCGAAGCATATAGACACCCGAAGGAATATCATTCAATGAATAGTCAAATTTCTCATGTGTGAATGGTCCTTGCTGCGTGAATACCTCGCGTCCCATAAGTGATATCAGTGAAATTGATTCAATCCCTGCAGACATGATTCCATTGATGGAAATCACAGATTGTGCTGGATTCGGCATAATACTAAGACTTGAAATGTCTGAATCATTGACCGATGAAAGGATTTCCGTACTCAATGGAATAGTATAGGTTCCTTTTCCTGATATTACTTGAAGTCCTGCAGTATATGTTCCACTTTGCTCTGCATTGAACGATACTTCGATTGTTCTGCATTCACCGGATGCAAGAGTAAGTGGGAAAGTCGGTGGATTGTTCAATGAGAATTTATCAGAT
>JALRFC010000140.1 GCA_023253875.1 Candidatus Kapaibacterium sp. | reverse complement strand
GTTATTAGCAAGGCACGTGGATCAGGAGATCTTCATGTTTTCATGAAAAATGTACAAAGTCAACTTGATGCAAATAATGTTCAAGCAGCTATTGATGCTTGTGCGACACAAAGAGGTTCTTTATCCAATATCGTTCGCTCTGGTTTGGAGCGATATGCCCAAGTGGAAAAAGATGCAAGCTTTGATCCAGAAAAGAAAATTGCAGAAGTACAAAGATCTATTGATGAAGCGATGAATCTTGAAACACCATTACTTGAAAAGAATTTGGTTATACTTTCAACAGTTGCTTCAGTTGCAACTATGGTTGGTCTTTTGGGAACAACAGTAGGTATGATTCGTGCATTTGCTGCACTTGGTGCAAGTGGTGGAGCTGTTTCAGCTCAAGCATTGTCAATTGGTATTTCCGAAGCTTTGTATAATACAGCTTTCGGTCTTGGCGCTGCTATTATCTCAATTTTATCCTTTAACTTCTTCACAACAAAAGTTGACAACTTTGTCTATATGATCGATGAAGCTGTATTGACAGTGATGGAAACATTGACAATCAAAACCAAGAAATGATCTTTGGTATTGTATCATTGACCATTTTGTCAAAAGGAGATTGAGAAATGCCAAAAGTGAAAATGAAACGAACCGGTTTTGTGATAGACATGACACCGCTCGTTGATATCACATTCCTTCTGTTGACATTCTTCATGTTCACTGCAAAATTCAAATCTGAAGCAGACAGTGAACAGAAGTTTCAAATCAAAAGGCCTAAAACTCAAGCAGATACTGCAAAACTTCCGGAAAAGGATGTTGCCGTTATTCGTATTGCAATTGATTCCACAAAAGCAACCGATACAGCATATTATTTTTCGGTAGCCAATCCTGAGTTATGGAATACCATCAAAGAAGATGCCTCTTTAAGTGAATGGTTCACACCGGATAGAAAAGAAGCTTCGAAAGGCATGATTAAAACTGTCAAAATAGAAGAATTGGAAGCTTTGATCAGTGTTTCAAGAACACAGGCAAAAGCATTCAATATCACAAAAAAGACATCGGCAGAGAAAGCACAATTGCGTTTTGCGATTGATTCTGATAAGCGTATTCGCTTCAAGTGGGTTTCAGATGTAATGGAAGCATTGCGTCGCACACGACAAACCCAATTTAATTTTGTAACCGATAAACAGCAATAGGAGTTACCATGGCCGGTGGAGGAGATCTCGGCGGTGGAGGCGGAAGGCCGAAACGCGGTAAACATAGCAAGCGAAAAGCAAAGAAACGCGTGGGTTTCCGTATTGACATGACCCCACTAGTGGATATTACATTCTTGCTCTTGACATTCTTCATGTTTGTGACAACATTAACCACACCCCAAGTGATGGATATGGCTGTACCACCAGAGACTGAAGATGTTGAAGTTGCAGAGTCAAAATTGTTCACAGTGAGAGTTCGTGAAGATGGGAAAATCTTTTATAATCAAGCAAAAGATATTCCCCAACCAATTTTAATGAAAGAATTGCGTGCAAAGGCGATTAAATCAAATCTTGATTTAAAAAATGAACTTATCACAGTTCTCAAGATTGATGAAAATGTACCTTATGAAACTGTAGTCAATATACTAGATGAATTAAACCTTGCAGAAATCAAGATTACTCAATCTCTACAAGCCGAAAAGCTCAATAGAGAGAGAAAATTCACAATCTCCCAAATGACTGATAAAGATAAAGAGGAGATTAAAGGCCTATGATTCTTGCATCACCTGAAAGTTTAGTTATAACCTCTAAAGATTATGGTGCTTTTGAGGTTCAAAGACTCATTAAGATATTTACCTTACGTGGTTTTTATTATGTTATTGGATTTTTGCTTGCGGTAATCATTGCAGTATTCGCATTTGCTTCAAGAGAAAAGACAATATACAAGTCTCCATATAGAAGCATTGCACGCTTGGATATGATTGATGCTCCTGCCGATGCAGAAGCACCACCACCACCGCCACCACCTGATGTTGTGATACAAGGTACGCTTGCACAAGCAGGAAATCCGGTACCTGTGCCGGATGCTTTGGTTGCTCCGGATCAAGTATTTGCATCAGTGGATGAAATTTCAACTTCGTCTTCGCAAATTGGTGAAGCTGAATCCATGAATATTGATGACCTGCCTACAGATGCCGGACTCAATGTTCAAAAAGAAGAAGAGCCGAGTCCCGATGAGTTCATTGTGACAGACCAAGATTATAATGAAGTGGTTTCAAGAGTTCTTGGAGATTTGCAAAGACGTGTTGTATATCCGGAAATGGCTCGTAGAGCAGGTGTAGAAGGTAGAGTAAGTGTCAAAGTATTGATCGGCAAAGACGGCAGACCTAAGCCCGGAAGAACAATCATCGAAGAAACAGCCTCTGAATTGTTAAATCCGGCTGCAGTAAAAGCGATCATGGCACAGGTTTTTCCTCCTGCAACACAGAATGGCCAACCTGTTGAAGTATGGGTTGTGATTCCGATAGTTTTCAGACTTCGTTAATCATTTGACTATTTTCCAAGCGCTGAGTGTTATTTTACGGAATGACAATCAGCGCTTTTTTTATGAATAAAACATTCTTTTATATCAATATCATACTAAGAGTACTCATCATTGCAGCAGGATTGATGATTGAACTCAATGTAATGAATGTACCCGAAACGCAGCATCATTCCATTCTATGGATCGGAAGGGTCATGATAGGCTTTGGATTACTGCGACTTATTTGGTTGATATATCAAGTGAAAACTCAAAGTACAAATGTAGAAGTTGAGGAGAACAATGAACAATAATCTAAAGCAATATGCCACTTCAATGAGCATATATTTGTTGATTCTCTTCATGTTTTCATGTTCTAATGATGAACAACAACAGAATTATGAATCACCTGTTGCTGGTATCGATACCATTTATGTTGAAGATGTTCTCTATCCATATTTTATGGATGCAAAACCTACGTATGATTCAGTGTTTGAACATGCCAAAATCACATTGATTCCAATGAGTGCACGAAGAGGGATGTCATTGTTTTTTTCCGATACCGCTTCATGTGTGATTCTTGCCAGAGATTATCTCAGAGATGAAGATTCAATAGTGAAAGCAATGTCATTACCATTTCAAAAAATTGAAATAGCAAAAGATGGATTAGTGTTCTTTGTTGCAAAGAATATTCCATTTGATACCGTTAATCTTACACAATTGCATGATCTCTTTACCGGTACTTCTCCAAATGTGATTCAAAAAAATGTGAAACTTGATGAAACCATATGTATACCTTCAATGCAATCATCTGAATATGCGGGAATTTTACAGTATTTTTCGAAAGGTATGGACGCTCCTCCCATTACATTTCGACATTTTGAACATAGAGATAGTTTGAAAGCTCATATCCGAAAGTCAAAGTCAATTGGTGTCGGTTTGATGTCAGATATTGTTAAGGATTCTACCCTCAAAGCGATTAGAATAGGTTATACTGATAGCACGGGTAGAAGGATAGCTCCACAGATTGTTCATCCGGGTTTTATCGTTCAAAACATGTATCCTTTGATACTTCCTATATTTGCATATGTAAAAAGCGAAAAAAAAGACTTGGTATGGGGATTTGCCACATTCATGGAAAAAGATCCTTCGATACAGAAGGTGCTTCTGAATAAAGGTATAGTTCCATCCCATGCCAAATATAATTTGATACAGGAGGATTAGATGATATCTCTCATAACAATCGTATCATGCTTAGTCATATCGACAACTATGTTTGCTTATGCAAATCTTGACCAAGCCAAAAAAGCCTTCTCATCCAAGGATTATCAAAAAGCATACTCAGCCATACAAGAAGATATAAAGGATAGTCCTAAAAATCCCGATGTCTTATTACTGGCAGGTGATATTTATAATGCCATTGGAAGTTTAGACTCAGCAATCATATTGTATAAAGTTGTTGAAAAATTACAACCGGGTAATTATGGTATCCCGAGAAAAATAGGTCAGATCCATGCAGCTAGAAAAGATTATAAATCTGCAATGACCATATTGTCTTCTATCGTAAAAGACTTCCCCAAAGATCCTTGGAATCATTTAGCTTTCGCTGATGTTGCATTGCTATCGGGAAAGTTACCCGAAGCAGAAAAGTCATTTTCAGAGGCAAAAAAACTGAATTCCAGATTATGGCAAGCATCCATTGGATTAGCAAATATTGCTTTGAAGAAGGGAGATCAGAATACAGCTTTAATCAATTATGAAGATGCATTGAAAATTGATCCGAATATGCTAGAAATTCGAAAACAACATGTAAAACTCGTGAAAGACAATAAAGATCCCGACCCAAGTCCGGATGAAACCATTTCTGTCAATAAGCCACCATTTGCTGAAAATTCCATGATCATGTCCAAATTGCAATATCCTGAGTTGGCGAAGAAGGCAGGATTGGAAGGAAAGGTTGTGTTGAGAGTTTTGGTAAGAAGAAATGGAAGTGTCAAGAAATATATTGTTGAAAATACAGATTCTGATTTATTCAATAAATCAGCGGGTGATGCAGTGATGAAAACACAGTTTCTTCCTGCTTTACAAAATGGTAAACCGGTTGCTTGTTGGCTTTCTGTTCCTATTTCATTTAAATTACGTTAATCCATCTCACATTTAAAGGTTTCAATTGTATGCGCTTTTTCTTGTTGATAACAATGTTCCTATTGGGGAATGTATCACTGTATTCTCAAGGCAATCTTGATCAATTCAAAAGAGCAATTGAAGAAAAAGAATATGTTGAAGCATTGCGATATGCACCTGAAGTTGTTCTTCAACATACAAAGGATAATGCCATACTTATGATGGCAGCAGATGTGTATATGGAAATGGAATTACCCGACTCAGCTGTTTCTGTATTATCTATTGCCATGGAAAATGATGATGAATCTCCATTGCTTAATAGAGAATATGCGATTGCTCTGTCAAAAGTCGGGAAGATCAATGTAGCATTAAGCACCATGAGTGCATTGCTGAAAAGAAAGAAAATGGATAAAGATCCTGAAAACTTTGTCGCTTTGTCCAATATCTATCTCAATGCCGATTCAGTATTGCAAGCAGAGTATAATTTGTTGATTGCACGTGATCTAGATGATAAAAATGCACAAGTATATATAGGTTTGGGTGATTTGTATTTTGCCAAGAAGGTATATGAATTGGCAAAAGACAATTATGAAGCAGCACTTGCATCAGACGGGAAGCAATTAACTCAAAAGTCAATACTAAATGCAAAAATCAAATTGGCTTCCTCCTATTATAAATTAGGCAATATGGAAATGGATCAGCAATTGTCTAATGAATATTTTAGACGCTCACTCAATACATGGAATGAGATTACGAAAGCCGATCCCAAAAATGCAACTGCCTTTTATGAACAAGGGAAGATCTTCTTCCTAACTCAAGTACTATGCGAGATTGTCCCTCCCAGGCCAGGTGGCACGTGTATGCTTCTGGAAAAGGCAAACTTCATTCAACTCTTGGTCGGGTCTTTTGATTAGAAGTTCGTGCCTGGTGTACTGGTTGTAGAATTTGAGGCAAACCGCCATTTTGTCAAGCTGGAACATGCAGCCCGTGTGGTCGTTCTTTGCTGTGGAGTTTACTACGAACTTGGTAAGAGCACGTGTTTTGTGGCCTGCTTTTGAAAAGAAGGTCAAGCA
>JALRFC010000013.1 GCA_023253875.1 Candidatus Kapaibacterium sp. | reverse complement strand
AGGTGAGTGCTGAATCAAGTTGTCTTCTTTGCATCAAGGAAAGTCCAACATAATATAAACCTTCACGAGCAGTTTGCTGATCATAACCAACTGATTTGTTAATGCATCTATTGACAACATTTCTCCAGGTTTGTTCCATTTCATTCCACAAGCCGAGTTGAACTTGACATCTTCCGACATAGCGATGGAAATAGGGATTTTTAGGATATCTTGTATAGAGATCCATTGCAACTGGCAATGCTTCAATTGGATTTTTTTCAAATTGATACCAAACCTGTAGAAGCGATACTTTTGCTTCGGTCGCTGCATATCTCGCACTTCTTCCGGCTGCTTGCAATTGCATGATTCCAAGATTTTTATCGCCTTTTGGAAGAAACATCATTACCGCTTTCAGTGCCGGATACTGCTCGGGTAAGGCCGATGCATAGTAATTATACAAACCCGTTCCAAGCATGATATCATGATTGCCGGGTGCGAGTTGTTGACATTGTTGGAGAATACTAAATGCATGTTGTCCATCATCTGCAGCTTTAATCCAAGATTCTCTACCTGCATAATATCTTCCTCGAAAACCAAGTGCTCCACCTTTGAAAAACAATGCAGAAAGATCTTTGGGATTCGCTTCGAGTAATTCATCGCACAATACAATTACTTGTGCACATTTATTGAGAAACACTTCATCATTGTTTTTCTTTCTTCTATCTGCTTGTATACGCCACCATTCTACCATCGCATCAAGAAAATATCCGGCAGGATGTTTTGGATACATGTCAATCACTTTTCCAAATAATGCTGATGCAGCATCAAATTCCATATTATAAATCATGGTTGCACCCATTTGCACGAGTGAATCGGCATCGGAGCGCATCATGATCCATTGAGAATGCATTGTATTCTGTTGAGCAAAACACAGTGCCATCAAAGCAAAGACTTTTACGATGCCAATACGCATATACTGAGAGATACTATTCATAATCTTCTTCGTGGTTTTCTGATGGTATGAAATATGTCACTCGATAATATTCAGCGATTCTATATGGTGATTGTGGTAATATGCGGATGATTGGAAAAAAGAGCAATAATGATAACATACAAAATACAGTTCCTTCAATGCCATATTGTGAATGGAGCCATGGCATTGGGATATCTGAGGACAGCGTACTTATGAACAATCCATTCTTCAATGTCATTCCACTTAATGTCATATCACTGAACACTAGCACAAGATTCCATGTACTATGTAATACTATCGGTAACCATAAGCCTTTGGTATGATACCATGCATAGGAAAAAACCAAACTTGCTAGAAATGTATTCACCATTGCTATCGGTTCATAATTGGGATTTGCAATATGTGCCAAGCTGAAGAGTATTGCGAATATCAGTGATATGTTGATTATACCAAATCGTTCTACAAGGGCTTGAAAAATAATACCTCGAAATATCAATTCCTCTATCATTGCAAAAGAAAGAATAGGGACAATAGAAAGCAATTCAAATTGAGTATTCACTTGGATATCAATCCATGAGAATAATGCATATAAACCAATCAAAGCAATGATAGGCAAGGTTCCCATGAGTAATCCTAGAAAAGTCTCTTTCAGCATGAGTGCATCAAAAGGAAAACCGGATGTGCGATAAGAACCACCCCGGATTTCTTCGATTGAAATCATACTGATAATCAACATCATTAGTGTCATAGGTTGCCATTCGCTATAAAGGAATGTTACATCCAAAATAATCCCAATGGCACAAGTGATGATTCCGAAGATGACTCTTGTGATCCATGAATGTGTTATGGCATTATATGCATTCATCGAACAATTGGCACAGCAATACTTTGAACTTGTCCAGTATGATTCGTGATTCGGAAACAATATACACCGGTTGAATAACCACTGAGATCAAAAGGAATAATCAGTTCTTTTTCATAAAGAATATGCTGAATAGGTGAAATCATTTCACGTCCAACATGATCATAAATTGACAGAGTAACCGGAATAGGAGTAGATTGTTGATCTCTTGACATACTCACATATACCATGTCTGAAGAAGGAAGCGGAAATGCTCGAACAGTGAGCTGATCCAAAGTAATATCATCGATTGAGCTGAAAGAATCGGCATAGGCAATCATTCTGACATTCTTCACGGCAAACCCATCAAATTCAGCACCACGATCTGATAGCATACCGAATCTAAAACGTACTTTACTGTTGAGATATGGAGTAAGATCAGCTTTTTGAAATTCCCATTCAGGCATATTTCCTTGAAATCCAAAACCAATTGCATCTTGTTTGCCACCTTGCAGTCCACTACCTTTCACCATGCGGGAAGTACGGAGAAAAGACCAATTCTTTCCTTGATCTGTACTGATTTGGACAATAGCAAAATCACTCATTGGCTCAATATTCCATCGCGTTTCAAAATGTAATGAAGCTTGTCTGAATACATTCAAGTCTATGTCATTTGTATATTCTGCATAATTATTCAATTCCTGTTTGTATTGTCTACCGGGACTATCTTCCAGCATTACTTGTCCATCTGAAAGAGTGGTTGCCGACCATTCATTTCTTTTGAATGACAGCGTATCACTTGCCTTTGTAAAGATGGAAAAAACTGTTGGATGATAGAGTGCCACAATTGCAGTATCTGTTCTGGATATTCCATGTTGAACTCTAGTCACCAAAAATCTGGCAGGATCTCCATTTCTGTAATTATTCTTGACTTCATATGTAAGAAATCTCTTGATTCTCTCACCGGATGCAATACCGGGAATGGTAATGACACTATCTTTGAGAGTGATATCTTCACGCAGAGATTGTACGATCACAAATGATGGTTCCTCTAAATTGAGTCTGCCGATATTTTGTATATCAATCTCCAATGAACCATCTGCATGTATTGGATCTTGCATGGAATCTATCTTTACCTCAGCAAGTCTGATGCAAAGATTAGAACCTGAGCTCCATAATGCTTGATAATTCATGTGCAGATTTTCTTGAGCATGTGGAATGATGCGCAATGGGGAAGGCCAAAAACCATCCGTAATCTCACCAACCTCCGGTGTGAAAGCGAGTGCATCATGTGCATGATATGCCCAATCATCGGAATTGCCTCTGGTTGTATACCCCACCGTTTCAAGATCTCTTCCTGCAGAGTAAGCATTGAATCTCGTTGCATCCGCAGAAAATCCACGAAATGTTGAAGAGTCTTTTGTTTCCTGACTAAGTGCAGCAAAAGGATAGATGAGTAAATTACTATAGGTGTGATAATTGAGAATGCAACCAAAAACATAAGAATCAATGAGATTGCGTATGGCTTGTGTTTCAGGTTCGGAGAATGGAGCCTCACCTCGATATGTATCATTTTTAGGATCAGTTGAAGAACCTCCATTATTGGCATTCCAAAATGTTTCCGGACCATAATTGCGATTGAGATCAACACCGAATACATCATTAGGTAGTTTTTTTCTGTTTTTCCTCCAAAGCCCACCGCCTTCCGGTCTTTGCTGTTGATTGAATGCATATCCATCTGGATTGATGCATGGAGCAATCACTAACGTTCTTTCATTGAGTAAATACTGTGCTTCCGGATCATTCTGCTTAGCTCTTTCGAATAAATCCCACAAAAAGTATAAAAGCGTTGTCGCTCCACCCGGTTCACGAGCATGATGCAATGATGTTAGGAGTGTGCGAGGTTTTTGTGCAGTACTATCTTTACCAAATATCCATGCGATGATAGGTCTATTCTCATGAGAGATTCCGATTGTATCTTTTTGTATAAAGGCATTTCCGGCATATTCGGCAATTCTGGTCATTTGTTGGTGAATCTCTTCAAGAGTATAGAATCCTCCCATGGTTCCCGACACAAAATTCTTTGGAGCGAGAATCGACCCCTGATTCAATTCCTTCATGAAGCGCGCATAGTCTGTTTTAATTCTTGCTTCATAAAATGATTCCATATCTTGGATCACAGTTTCGAACACAATATGATGTGCCTTGAGTTGATTCTTTGCATGATCACTGATAATACATTCATAATATTCATTGCTTTTGCGAATTCCATGATCATCATCCACACCTAATTCCATGAGTCTCTCTATTGAATTGATGTCCTGCGATGGAATTCTCACAAAGGAATAGCCGTTTTGAGCATGAATTCCTTGAAAAGAAAGTATCACTACAATAATGAGAATAGGAATAAAACAAAGTGAATGCGTAGCCTTCCCAAGATATGATTGTTTGATATTCATGACTTTCATGGATGATTGTTAGGTATTTACGGCAAATTTACGGGTAATTACCGTAATTTTGTCCGTTCAACATAGAAGTTTTTACGATTATTCGGAGTTTGAAATGGAAACATATACCAGCACAAATCCTGCGGATTATGATATACTAATTCGCCGTTATGATAATGGTGCTAATTATGCCAGTTATTGTCCTCAATTGGCACATATGATCAAAGGAACGGCACATGAGGAAGTTGAACAAGCGATGAAAGAAATTGTTTTGAAACATATTGCTGATGTACAAGGAAAGCAGGAGTAATATCTTTGTCACATCAATCAGTAGCAATACAGTCCACATTCTATTCAGAAATACGATACTTTATGCTGAATCATGAAGTATCATATGCTCTTTGTGGAGCTATTGCAATATTGATATGTGCTTCTTTCTTTCCAACTTTTGTCGTCTATCCAATTGTACTGTCATTGCTCGCCTCCATGACATTCATTCATCCAAGAGTGATTGGCATAATCCCGAAAGCACTTGAACAGCATTTTGTTTCTACCGCATTTCGTGGGCTTCTTTTTGGGTTTTGTTATGGCTATCTTAATGGTGATTATCAACTCGGTTTATTATTTGCATTTGATTTATTGATCCCATTATTGGCAGGTATAGTCTATTGGTTTGGATTCTTTGCTGAATTCATGCACAGAAGGGGCTTCAGTGATTGGATCATCATGATTTGCACACCTATTCTTGCAACTTCATTTGTTTTTCTGATAGTACATGAACAGCCGGAACCACTTTTCGCCAGTATAGTCTTCTCAGCATCCATATTGGCAACGGGTATGAGACTTCGCACCAAAACAATGTGGGATGCCTTTTTGGTATTTTTTTTCTTGTATATCATCACCAGTAATGCACCATATCTTCTCCTCCTTTTCCGACAATTTGGATGAATCATGCCCATCATTAGAATAGATTTGATTTCTGCAGTTCCGGATTTGTTTTCCTCAGCACTTGAAACAAGTATATTGAAGAGAGCACAAGAAAAGTCACTCGTGGAAATTTTTACGCATAATCTGCATGATTATGCAAAAGGGAAGTATAAGCATATTGATGATACTCCTTTTGGTGGTGGAGCCGGTATGATTTTACAATGCGAGCCGATTTTTGCATGTATCGAGAAATTACAAAACGAACGATCATATGATGAAGTGATTTATACCAGTCCTGATGGACCTGTATTCAATCAAGAAATGGCAAATGAATTGTCATTGAAACAGAATATCATCATCCTTGCCGGACATTACAAGGGAATCGATCAAAGGGTTCGTGACACATTAATCACACGTGAAGTTTCCATTGGTGATGTTGTGCTCAGTGGAGGTGAATTACCGGCTTTGGTCATGACAGATGCCATTGCTCGTCTCATACCCGGTGTTCTGGGAGATGCAGAATCGGCATTAACTGATGCATTCATGAATGATGGATTATTGGATTGTCCTCACTATACCAAACCCGCACTTTTCCGTGATATGGAAGTTCCTGAAGTCCTTCGAAGTGGGAATCATGCTCATATCAATGAGTGGCGAATGAATGCTTCAAAAGATAAGACAAAAAAACTACGTCCTGATCTTTATCAACAGTATCGTGAACAGCAATAAAAAAGCCCTCAAGTGTTTCGCTTGAGGGCTTAATTGTTATCTGAGACAATTGATCGGTATCATGTGATGTGTATTGCCTAATCGAATCAAAGCATAACTCATACCCTGTTGATTACACGGTATAAAATGTTTCGATTGTGCTTTTGTAGAACTCAAAGCTCTACCATCAATGGTAAATAAGGTGATTTCCATTTCCTGTTGTGAAGAAGTGAAAAGTACTCCACCATCAATTGCATTCATTGTGATTCCTGAGCGAAGCAAATCTTCTTGAACGGATGATGCAGATGAAATGGAGATGGAATTTGTTACGCCAAATGGACCATATCCCATTTCATGATATGCTTTTGTTCTCCAATAATACGTTTGACCAATTTTCAAATTTCCAACAAAGATTGATGTATCTCGCAATAATGTGTCTTGCTTGAACATTTTAGTGAAATCTTTGTCTTCAGCCAATTCGAACCAATAGTATAGACCTTTAGGAAGGAAAGGATTATTCTTTAATTCCTCTGTATCCATATAATCTTTGCGCCAAATAAAGCGGATATTTCTATTTGCAGTGGTAAAACCATCCACAGGAGAAACGGGTACGATTCCTGCAGGAACTTGAACGGTATAGAAGATTTCAGGATCGGTGAATTCATTCCACAAATCACCATTAAATGATTTCACTCTCCAATAATAAGTCATGTCATAATCAACGGTAATCTTCTTCGAAGTATCAATGACATTTGAATCTTCAAGCAAGATATCTTCAAAGTATTCATTTCCGGCAAGCTGAATCCAATAGCGTTTTGCTGTTTGATCATTCTTCTTCCATGTCAGTGAAACTGTATCGCGATAAATTGCTTCGAATTCTTTTGGATAGAGAATCTCACAATCTTTGGGATAGATTCTGATTTGGAACATGAATACTTCTGAAAAATCACCCCATCCTGCTTGTGTTTTAGCGCGAACTTTCCAGTAATAGTCTTTTGCATTTTTCAATGTTTCAAATACTGCTTTGGAAGTATCAGTTGTTTCAATATCAAGAATAGGTGAATCAAATGCTTCATTGTCTGCAAGCACAAAATTGTATGTTGTTGCGCCAATGCTCTTATACCAAGCAAAATTGATGTCTTTTGAAACTTCAGTTTGCTCATGAGGTGGAGTGATGAGTGATACCATGCCGGGAAGTGCTGATGTAATATCAACTTTGACATTTTGTCCTTGCAGTGAAACAGTCTTAGTGACAACTCCACCCAAACCTGTACCAGTAGCAGTTACGGTAACAGAACCTGTTAATCCTGTAACAGGGATGGCATAACCACCGGAAGTTGATGTAGTCGCGAAATAATTACCTTTTGATAACTCGATTTTGATACCGGCAAGTCCTTCGCCCATATCATAAAAGCCATTATTGTTATTATCTTTATAAGCAACGCCTGTCACATATTTATCACCACGAGCACCAAAATTGTGTGTGACAATATACTTTCCAACTTGAGTACCCGGATTATTATCTTCAAGAACTCCAACACCTACTTCAGTGTATAATGCACCGTCAAAGTTCATGATATTTCTTCTATGACCGAGTGATATTTGATTATCTGCACCCCAGTCAATATTGAATCCTGCATGTGCATGCCACATGTTTTTTGCATAAGCAAATACATTTTCACCAATACCTGTCCAACCGGAATAACCAACTTTGTTGATTCTGTCTGTCATTGAACTGCCATTTGAACCTGAATGACCTTGAAAATCATTAGTACGCATATCGCCGGAATGTCCACGAGCACAATCAATCAACTTTGGATGAAATGCCAGAGGTGGTCTTGAAGGATATGTTGCAAATTGAGATTTGACAAGACTCTTGCTAATGCTGAATGCATTGATAGCGCCTTGAACATCTGGATCCGGAGTATCAACTAAACGTGATCCTTCAGCATTTGGATTTGCTCTTGCTCTATTCATGAGCTCAAGTGTATATTGCTCCTCAATGGTTGGGTCGCCATGGCTATATGCCACCAAAACTTTTTGAGGTGTTGGAGTTTTTTCGGTGGTCCCTTTTCCAGTAATCTGTGGTGGATTACTAGCCGGTGCGCGATGGAGTTGCGCAAAACCTTGATTGTGCAAGGACATGGAAATCATGAACATGCAAAGTGGTGTCAAGATCTGATGTAGTCTCATAGATCTATTCATTATTAAGCACCTTTATTGTGTAAATTAGGATTCAAATTGCTGCTTTGTCATCAAAATTACTGATAGTTTTTACAATGACAAAACAGAATAAAAAGTGTTTCTGTCCTTTCGTATCTCCTTATTTTTCAATGAAAATTCTGCAATTAAGTCCTCAATTTCCATTTCCTCTCACAGATGGTGGTAAAATCAGCATCGCGAATATGACTCGCGCCTTGGTTTCTTCTTCTTGCGAGGTTCATATCCTGTGTATGGTACATACAATGCCGACTCAAGAGGAAATCCAGCATTTTGAGGAATATTCAGGGGCACAATGTATATGTATAGTGAATAATACTCGAAATACGCCATTGGCCATATTGAAATCCCTCTTTGATTTCCATGCACCATTATATATTAGAAAGCATCGTTCATCAGCGTTTACAGATGAGATTGATAGATATTTGCTAGAGCATACATTTGATGCTATTCTATGCGATCATACAGCTATGGCTGAATCAGGAATATTTGCATCAAAGCAATCAGGATTACCATGCATAGTTAGAATGCATAATATCGAATATGTGATTTGGAAACGTTATGCAGAACGACTTTCGATATTGGATCCGAGACGATGGTATATGGAAAAACAAGCACGTGTACTTCGAACAATGGAGATTGAGTTATCAAAGAACATTCATCATTTGGCAATGATCACACAAAATGATGTAGAACATATTCAATCATTGAGCACACATATTTCTGCTTCATATATTCCAGTTGGCATCGACACCGAACTATTCAAGCCAAATACTGTAATGGCTTCCAGTACAAGGATGATCCATGCAACCACATATGATTGGATTCATAATGTGGAAGCATTGGAATGGTTTATCGCTGAAATTCTACCCGAGATGCGAAGTCGATATTCTGCTGAATTGGTTCTTTTGGGTAAACAAATGCCTGAGCACTTTCGCAATAGTACAATACCGGGTCTGATTGGTAAAGGATTTGTGGATGACATCAATGCTGAACTTCAATTAGCCGGCATCTATATTGCACCTTTATTTGTTGGCGGTGGAATTCGCATAAAAATTCTCGAGGCAATGTCTGCCGGCTTGCCTGTCATAGCTTCACCTGTTTCAGCTGAGGGGATTTTGGCAAAGAGGGAAGATGGGCTTATCATTTGTTCCTCAAAAGAGGAATGGATACAGGAAATTTCTCGATTGATGATGAATCCGGAATTGGCAAGTGAATTAGGGAATAAGGCAAGAACATTTGTCAAACAATATCATTCTTGGGAACATTCAGCAAGCCTCTTGAAACAAGTCATACAAACATTGATTGCATGATACTCAGGGTCTCAACCCTTTTTTAAGTAAAGCCAATGCTATGCGCAATTCTGCAAATTCATATCCATCTCCTAATTCTACTCTAAACTGTTTCAATAAGGCAAATGGCATTTTTTGATAGATTGTGTACATATCTTTTAACAAGGATATGGGGATCAAGTATTCGCACTCTTTTTCATATCCGGATTCAATCAATTGCTGTACATGTTGAGCAATAGTACCAATTGTCAGTGATCGCGATAAAGCAATATGATCCAATGAATGACCCAGTTTTATAAATGCATATGTGACTCTCACAGTTGGCGAAAGAGTAGTTTCATCCATATGTATTGTTTGTGCATTCTGAATCTCTGCTATAAACAATGGACCATATGTATTGGTCATTTCTTTAGTCAAGCCACATAAAGATTGCAATTCATTCAATGTTGTTGGCCTACTGATGCTGAGTAATTCCAAATCTGCATCCGTAAAATATGTGTGAATCATGATATCACGCTTTCCAATACCGGCTCTTACTTTTTCCAAAGCTCTGAGTAATGATTTTTGTGGATCTGATCGTAATTTCAATTGCAATGGAGTTATAGTCTCCTTAAGTGATTTTCTACCTTTATCCTTGATTGATATTACAGGATAATCACCTTGACTACTCTCTACATACTCTTCTTGAATCAGTGACTCCAAGGCATCCCTAACAGCATAGAATGCATAACCTCGAAGGCGACCATATACTTTGGAAATATGTAGTTGATACTTCTTGACATTTGTATCTGAATCATCACCTAGAATGCATGAAAGTATTGTTTTTCTACCGAAATAACCATTCAATTCGAAGATCTGTAATAGCAGAGAATGTCTAATAAAACTTTCTCTGTCATTAATCTCTTCAAATGGTAAATGTTCCATGATTGTACATGATGAACAAAACCCACATGTTTGCATATCAGTTGAAACATCTCTGAAGTAGTCCAAGAGATATCTTTGTTTGCATTGAACAGTTTCCATATAGGCAATGACTGCTTGCAGTTTATCTACTGCATGCTCATGTCTTTTTTGTAATGCTGCAAAGTCTATTGGAATCTCATTCGGTGGAAATCTTTGCTGCAATAGCATAATTCCTGCATGAATTGATGATTGACTTATTGTTATCAATCCTGTATGCTCAAATCTGCGTAGTGCTTCTTGGACATATACTTTTTGCAGATGATGAGTTCTTATGATTTTCTCTATGTCAAATGGCACTGATCGAAGTAAAGATTCAGGACCCAACATCCTAAGCAAAGCCATCATGATTCCTCGATCATGATCATTCATCTTCGTAATTCTCTCTTTTAATTCTTCTTGTTCAGCAATAATGCGAATCATTGAATTTGATTTCTTATTTCCGGCATTACTGAGTATAGTATTTCGCTCAAGAATCCCAAGTATTGTCTGAACTTGTATTGCATGAATTCCGCATGCATTTCCTATTTGCTCGGGAGATAATAGAATCGGCTGGGTCAAGTAACCATACTGAGGTGTTTGTGCATACAGAACATTATAGACAGAGATGATGTCTTGTTTTGATGGATAGGTACATGACAAGAAAAAATCCATCAACTCTCTATCTTTGGGATGATAGAGAACAATACATTGAGAATCTTTACCATCTCTACCGGCTCTTCCTGATTCTTGATAATATGATTCCAGGGTTAATGTGATGTCACAATGTATAACTGTCCTGACATTGGATTTATCCACTCCCATACCAAATGCATTTGTGGCAATGAGAATAGGAGACTCTTCACGCAAAAATGTTTCTTGAATTCTTTGTCTTTGAGCATCAGGCAAACCGGCATGATATGCCAAAACAGGTATGGAATTCTGTTGCAGTGCCAATGCATATTCTTCCACTCTTTTACGAGAACCGCAATACACAATAATTGCACCTGAATAGTCTTTTTGCAGTAATTCCTTCAAATACGCAATCAGATACCGTGCCTTTTTATCAACTGCAATTACTTGATAATGAAGGTTATTACGAAAGAATCCACCAACATGGATAAAAGGGAAGTTGAGATCTAATTGTTGAATGATATCCTCTTGCACTTCCGGAGTTGCAGTAGCAGTAAGTGCGATTATTGGAGGCTTTCTTCCTAACTCTTTGAAAATATTTGTAATTGAGGTATATGCAGGACGAAAATCATGTCCCCATTCTGATATGCAATGGGCTTCATCAACGGCAATGAAGGAGATGTGAATAGACTTCAGAAAGGACATAAACTGAGGGTTTTGGAGCCTTTCAGGGGAGATATAAAGGAGTTTTATTCGGCCTTGCACGATGTCTCTGGCAATAATCTGTTGATCATGCATTGAGACTGTACTATTAATCAATGCTGCAGGTATATGTTTGGCAGTTAAAGTATCGACTTGATCCTTCATTAAAGCAATCAATGGCGATATGATAAGTGCAATTCCATCCATCATTAGAGCGGGAATTTGATAGCATAGTGATTTGCCGCCACCGGTTGGCATAATGACTAGAGTATCTTTGCCGCTTACTATACTTTGTATGATTTCTTGTTGACCGGAACGAAATGTATCATATCCGAAATACTCATTGAGTATTGCCAAAGACATACTATGTAGATTTGATGCGCTCACTGGGGAATATTCCACTTTTATCTTACTTTACATAATGCAAATTATATTGCATACGTTAGAGATCATTTTCATTATCATGTGCATGCAATTTACTGTATTTATGGGTGTTGAACTCTACTGCTTTAAGTCTGAATTCTTACTCATTCAAGGATAAGCAATCAAGTATATTCCACTAAAAATGTATGACAGTATGTGGATTAATTCCTACTGAAATGTCTTGATCTATCTTTGTAGCCGATGCATCTAATATCAAAATTGAGCCTGGTAACATATAATTTCTTGCATTGCATATATATAATCTATTCTGATTAAGCCCGATTCTATACCATTGATTATTTGATGTATTGATAAATACTGTGTCCATCTTCTTAATTGAATCATTAAACCGTACTATGGATTTCCCACATAATGCAAAGCGATTGACGCCAATTCTATATTGCATGCCCATAAATTGACCTCTGAAATGCTGCATTTCTGTAAACATATCATCATAGATCATAAGTCCACCTAATGAATCCGGCATGGTCGTTAGATGTGCATATTGAATCAACCATTGTGAAGTCATATTATCATATGTGACATTTTGAGGGTTGGTACCGGTCTTTACAAAGCGACTACTTTTGGATTTCACATCATAGATAGTAATTGTACTGGCATTCACTTCATCCTTTCGAAAAACTCCATACCCTGAATTGGCAATTACCAATTGATTCTTTCCAAATTCAATACCATCAGGTGCACATAGCTTTGGGATATTGAGAGAATCCAATTGCTTATGCTTATGATCAAATGTATACACTTTATCAGCATATAAATCAGTGATTGCTATCATCGTATCATTAAGAATGCAGGATTGTTTGATAAAATGACCCGGGCCTTTCACTTGAAATGAATGAACGATTGTACCATTCTTATCAATCGTAAGAATTTCATTACTCGTTGAGACTAATATGATGTATAGTGAATCAGATATTTGAATCATATCATTCGCTGTATCCCCAAGTTTTCTTCCATTTCTGCAAGTAAAGATTTCATGTGATATACTATTCCCTATTCCCCACAAACTTGCATTATCATACCCATATAAACCTTCACATAGAACCAACATGTCAAGTGATGGAAGTACTGTATCGTCACAATTATTCGGTTGCACATTATCATTTGAACATGCAGACATTGTGAAAAGAAGTAGAATAAAAAGTAATTGATTTTTGCTCATAAGAAAAAAAAAGGTGCACCAAATGGTACACCTTCTATACATCTGAATAAAACGTTTAAGAGAAATACTCTACTGATTCACCTATATATGGATCATTATGAGCCACTCCACTTACAGCATTCATTCTCTTTGCTGTAAAGAACAGTAGAATTCCCATGAACAATAATACCATTCCTCCAGCTGCAACAAGTGCAAAAACATCAAAATGATGAATACCGTGATGTCTATATCCGGGTATGATAATCCATGAAAGATCTATAAAGTGAGCAAATAACAAGATGAATGCAGCTGCTTTCAATACAGTTTGATTGCGTTTTACATCTTGACGAAGTAGCAAAGCAAAAGGAACAATAAAATGCAAAACGAGCGAAGACCAACCCATGACTTCCCAGCCATCTTTTGTTCTATCGATATAGTAGAATGTTTCTTCAGGAAGATTACTATACCAAATCAAGAAGTACTGTGAAAAGTGGATATATGTCCAGAAAATTGTAAATGCAAACATCAATTTTCCAAGATCATGCATGTGTTCTTTATTGATAAACCCTTTGAGTTCACCTGAATTCATGACTGACATCACAAGAAGTGCAATCACAGAAAGTGTAGAAACAAAATTACCTGCAAAATAATAAAGACCAAAAATGGTACTGAACCAATGTGGTTCAAGAGCCATCATTAAATCGAATGCAGCAAAAGTTATTGTCAGAGCATAACCCAAAACAAAAGGAGCGCTTCGCTTATAATTTTTTACTGTTGGAGCATAATCAGTTGCATCATCTTGCTTAATTGAATTGCCAACAATATATCGATGCATCCAAAACCAGAACAAGCAGTATCCAATCACACGTACAATGAAAAACGGTGTATTTGTATATGGCGCCTTGGAAGGGATATCTTCAATTCCGTGGAAGAAAGAATTTCTAAAGATAAGGATCGGAAGTAAAATGACAATTGCAAACTGTGCAAACCATCCCATCATTTCGGGGATTCTACGTAGAGAAGCACTCCAACCCGCACGTACGAGAAATTGCAATGCGGAGAAGAATAGTGCGGTCACGCTGATCCCTACCACATACATTGCTCCGACGAGATATGCAGGAATAATAGCTGATTGATTGAGTGCCATTCCGGCAATTGCAAGAACAACACCGGTTCCGATACAAAGCATTGCAGCCTTGTTTACATTGCCTTGAAATGCACTACCACTTAGATTGACGGGGTTCATAATTCCTCTATGGGCTTATATTCTTCTAAAGTTCTATTGATTATTTCACACCGAGTTTTTGCATTTCTCGGACATAGTGAACAATGCTCCAACGATCATTTGGTTTGATTTTGTCTGCATATCCATTCATAATATTCTGGCCGGCAGAAATGATGTGGAATAAGTGAGCATCTGTCTTGGCTTTTGTTACTTCATCGCGAAGATTGGGTGGATTTTGAAAACCACGTGACACAACTGCGCCATTACCTTGGCCATCATAATTATGACATGGAGTACAAAATGCTTCATATCTATTCTTCCCTCTTGACAATATATATTGTCTTTTTTCGGGAGTACTTATATCCAATGGATTTGCGCCAATCAGTGAATCTGCTTTATCAAAATCAGGCTTATCGAGTGGATATGCAGAACCTTCGATGGGGACTGTATTCGGCAATGGCTCTCTACCACTTTTACGATCAGTGTAGAATGTAGAACCAACTTGTGGTTTTACTTTAAACTGATCATCCATGTCATTGATAATCATGATTGGAGTGTCTTCTGAAAACCATGTAATCGAACCACTAAGTACGCCAACAATGAAGCCCGCAAGTGCAAGTCCGATGACAATCTTGAGATAGAATCCAAATCCGCGTGTATGTGTTTGTTGTTCCATTGATTAAAGATCCTCTTAAGCTTCAATGCGGCGAACATTGTCTGCGCCGATTTCATTCATAAATCGTTCTGTGGTTTCAAGCGAAAAACGCTTATCGGAAGAAAAGATGCTTAGGACAAATGTATCATCAACAGCTCTTTGAAATCCTTCATCATCTTGTAAATCGGAATACCATTTTGGAAGTCCACAAAGGAACCATAATCCAAAAAATGTAGCAAGACCGGTAAGCAACACTGTCAATTCAAACATAACAGGAATACTAAACTGAAATGCAAATAATGGTTTACCACCAATATTTAGTTTGTAGTCAACTGAACCTGTCCACCAGATGAGGAAGATTGCATTGGACAATCCAAACATTCCACCACCAAAAGATATATATGGAAGAATTGTTCTTTTGACGCCCATTGCTTTATCAAGTCCATGAACTGGATATGGAGTATAGATATCAAAATCCGTATATCCACTTTGATGTACTTTTGCTGCAGCTTCCATGATCTTATTTGGATCAGTAAAATTACCAAGAACTGCTACTGTTTTCTTTTCACTCATTGTATGATCTCTGACATTCTAATGGACGAAGATTAATGATGCTCATCACCATGATGAGTTGGCTGTGATCCAGGCATGACACCTTTGATCTCTGAAATAGCGATAACAGGCAAATACTTCGAAAAGAGAAGGAATAATGTCAAGAACAAACCAATTGTACCAACGAAAATACCTATCTCCACAATCGTTGGAGTATAATAACTCCAACTTGATGGTAAGAAGTCATGATGTAGTGAAGTGGAAATAATCGTGAATCGCTCAAACCACATACCAATATTCACAAATATTGAAATCACAAACATCAATGGAATATTTCTTCTTGCTTTCTTGAACCAATACACTTGGGGTGAAAGAACATTGCAAGAAACCATTGACCAATATGCCCACCAATATTCACCAAATGCACGATTGATAAATACAGTTCTTTCATATTCATTACCAGAATACCAAGCTATAAAGAATTCCATAGAATATGCATAACCAACCATCATTCCTGTCGCAAGAATAATTTTATTCATATTCTCAAGATGCTTGAGTGTAATGAACTCTTTCAATCCAAGGATTTCACGGGCAATCACAAGCAATGTCATAACCATTGCGAAGCCTGAAAAAATAGCACCTGCAACGAAGTATGGAGGGAAAATCGTGGTATGCCATCCTGGAAGTACAGAAGTTGCAAAGTCCATTGAAACGATCGTGTGAACAGAAAGTACAAGTGGAGTGGAAAGTCCGGCAAGAATCATATATGCAACTTCATAATGATGCCAATTGCGCATTGATCCGGTCCAGCCCAAGCTAAAAAATGTATAGATGCGCTTTGCAATCTTCCCTTTTACGAAATTTCTCACTGTTGCAAGATCAGGAACCAAGCCCATGAACCAGAACAATGCGGAAACTGTCAAATAAGTTGATACCGCGAACACATCCCATACAAGAGGAGAACGGAAATTCACCCACATTTGCATTTGATTCGGATATGGAGTAAGCCAATATGCAAGCCAAGGACGACCTGTGTGAATGACCGGAAAAATTCCGGCACATAATACTGCAAAAATTGTCATCGCTTCAGCAGAACGATTGATGGCTGTACGCCATTTTTGACGGAATAAATATAGAATGGCCGAGATCAATGTACCGGCATGACCGATACCAATCCAAAACACAAAGTTTGTGATATCCCATGCCCAACCAATCGTATTATTGGATCCCCAAACTCCAATCCCAGTCATGACTGTTTCACCAATTGCTCCAAAACCTGCACCGGCAATTGATGCACAAATCAACACTGCAACCCAGTATTTTAGATTTGGTTTCCCTTCAATAATGCCTGCAATCTTGGCTGTGACATCATGAAGAGAAGGATTGCCAAGAACAAGCGGTTCACGCATTGGTTCTTCTACGGGATACGGATTGCCGTGATATGCAGTGGCATCCAAATGATCCACTACATTTCTTGGGGCCGTCTTTGTGACAGTTTCAACCGACATACTGATTTCCTGCGTATTATATTCTTGTGTTATACTTTCGGTAATTCATCTGTATTGCGAACTTTGACAAGGTATGTCACAGAAGGACGCACATTAAGTTCGCTCAGCACTTTATAAGCACCATTCTTTTCTTTGTATTCTTGCTTGTGATTGCCTCTGCTAATATGAGCAGCTTTAGCAACCGCACTCTTTGGATCATTCACATTGCCAAAGAGAATAGCGCCTGCAGGACAAGCTTGTTGACAAGCTGTTACTACATCGCCGTCCTGAACCCTTGCATGACCTTGATCTTTTGCATGCATTTTTGCTTCATTCAAACGCTGAACACAGAATGTACATTTTTCCATGACGCCACGCATACGCACGGTTACATCTGGATTAAATGCCATATCGAGTGGAGTTTTCTTGTCTTTATGCCAATTGAGGAAGTTGAAACGACGCACTTTATATGGGCAATTGTTCAAGCAATATCTTGTGCCCACACAACGATTATATGTCATTTCATTCAAACCTTCAGGACTATGTGTGGTAGCCGCAACCGGACAAACATTTTCACATGGAGCATTTTCGCAATGCTGACAAAGCATAGGCTGGAATACTGTCGTTACATTTCCGGATGCATCTTCGCGATAATAACGATCAATTCTAATCCAGTGCATTTCACGACTATTGGCAACATATTTTTTACCAACAGTTGGAATATTATTCTCTGCTTGACAAGCAACAACACATGCTGAACATCCTGTACATGCACTAAGATCAATTGCCATTGCCCAACGATGACCATTATATTGGAAACCATCGACAATGCTTAATGTATCTGCAATATGATGTGCATCATGTCCATGCTCTTCATGTGAACCACCTTTTGCGGCAGCAAGTGAAGCCAAGGTTATATATCCTTCTTGAACGCCAAGGATGTCTTTTGTTCTTTCTTTCCATTCATTATCAAAAGGACTTGGCTTATCATAGCGCTCAATGGCATGATGACCTTGAGTTGTTGCAATTTTTTCGGATCTACCGGCTTTTTCTGCTTTTACAGATACATATAAACCAGCATTTGCAGGTATCAATGTATAAGCATTTGCTCCAACACCTTCTAGCACTTTACCACCTGCTGTTCTACCATATCCCAATGAAATAGAGACAACATTATTGCTCATTCCGGGTTGTATGAAGACAGGTAATTCAATACTTCCCTGGGAAGTTGTGAATCTATATACTTCACCTTGCATTGCATTCAATGATTCAGCTGTTTGCTTATTCATCATTGCGACATTGCCCCAAGTCACTTTCGTGATAGGATCCGGCAATTCTTGTAACCATGAATTATTGGCCTGACTTCCATCAAGCATTGCATAAGAAGGAGTGATTGCAAGGATTAAACCATTCGATAAAGATGGACTAGTCGGTAAGGATGAAAGACCTGATGCAGTACCTGTTTCAAATGCATTGGTTCTTGCATATACACCATCTCTCAATAATTGTTCCCACGCTGATTTGGAAGCAAAGTCTGATTGACTCTTTCTGATAAAATCATAGAAAGTTGGAGTATCTGCAAAACTTGAAGCATTAATGAAATTAGCAGTCAAAATCAGGAAATCTTGAATACTCATTGAACCTTGATTTAATGGTGCAATGATTGGCTGCTGAATGGAATATGTACCATCAAAATTGATGGCATCGCCCCATGATTCAAGATAATGCGGTGTAGCCGCAACATATTGACATGATGAAGCTGTTTCATCCATCTTCGTGGCAAATGCCAATGAGAATTCTAATTTTTTAATGGCTTCTCCAAGTGGTGTTCCTTGCTC